>NZ_KV809144.1:0-14392 GCF_001812455.1 Corynebacterium sp. HMSC076C10 | reverse complement strand
GTGGTGATGCATTCACCGCCTGAACCTACCGGCCATTTTTGGGCCAATTTTGTCATAAACGCAGTCACTAACTCGCATTGGGGCAAAGTAGGGCTAGATAGCAAATGGTGCCCACCCAGCGACACGCCGAGCGGACACACTTTTTGCCTATTAACCCACACTTTTGCTACTTAACCCACGAAACTCAGCGACCGTTCGTAATCGCAGCGCGCAGAGCACGCGCTGCCTCTTCCGGATTCGCTGCCTCGGTCAGTGCGCGAACCACCACAATGCGCTCCGCACCAGCGGCGATAACTTCGCCGGCGGTCCCGGCGTTGATACCGCCGATTGCCCACCATGGCTTGACCGGGTCACTTGCGCCGCGGTCGTGTGGGCGCACAATATCGGCCACGGAATCCTGGTGGGACTCCGCTGAACCCTGTGCACGCGCCCTCCGCACGAGTGCCGCAGCTTCACGGACCATCTCGACTCCGACGGGTTGACGGTCGGGCTTCGTCGGGGTGGCATACACCGGGCCGATTACCGCGTAATCGATGCCATCGTCGGCAAGCGAGGCGGCGAACATGTCCAGATTTCGGTTGGATCGGCCGATGAGAACCTCGGGGCCAACGATCTGGCGGGCCTGCTCGGTGGTGAGGTCTTCCTGACCCACATGCAGGATGTCTGCGCCGGTCAGTGCGGCAATGTCGGCGCGGTCATTGACGGCGAAGAGCTTGCCGTGTTCAGCGGCGACCTCGGCGAGGGTCTCCACAGCGGCAATCTCGTCGCGGGTGTCGACTTTCTTGTCGCGCAGCTGGATGATGTCAGTGCCGCCTTCGTAACAGGCGTGCAGGAATTCGCGCAGATCACCGCGGGATGCGCGCGAGTCGGTGCAGAGGTACAGGCGGGCGTCGGCAAGCAGGGCGCGTCGTGTTGTGCGAGTGGCGGCTGATGAGGCGTTCATGTCCCCATGTTAGGCGAGGTTGGGGATGCGGTGTCGTGGCGGTGAGTCCGAAGTCATATGATGGGGGAGTACCACGTTCCGCGGGAGCCGTACTCGGTATCGATGAGATGCCGCTGGCTGAGAGGGCGAGTAACGCCGACCGCTTTTACCTGATGCGGGTTATGCCGCCGGAGGGAGGAATGGCAGTGAATGCTGCCGCTATGGGTGCTGCCTCGACAAGTGAGGGCGGCACAGGGGAGACGTCGTCGAGCGTTGTTATCGCAGGCGCGGGCATTATCGGCTTGGCGACGGCATGGAGACTACTCCGCCAGGGATTCGATGTGACTGTCCTCGATGCCGAGCCCGTTTCCGGCGCAACTTTCGCCGCAGCTGGCATGCTGGCGCCTGTAGCCGAAGTCGTGTGGGATCAGCCGACGCTGTATCCGCTGATGGTGGAGTCGGGCAAGCTCTACCGCGACTTTGCCCTGGCTATCGCCGAGGAATCGGGCCACGATGTCGGCTACATCGAGAATTCCACGTTCGTGTGTGCGGGTGATGCCGCCGACCGGCAGACACTCAGCGAGCTCGTTGAGCTGCAGCACGACATGGGCATGGAGATCAGCCGCATCACCGCTACCGAGGCGCGCCGGGCAGAACCAGCGTTGGGCCCGGGCTGTGTTGGTGCGGTGGATATTCCGGGAGATCACCAGGTCAATCCGCGTCTGCTCGCCGAGGCGTTGCTGACCATTCTGGGAGACCGCGTCATCCGCACCCGCGCGGAAGAGGTTATCTACGCTTCTGATGCCGACCCCCGCCAAGCCATTGGGCTGCGCGGTACGGACGGAAATGACTACCTCGCCGATGAGGTCGTGCTTGCTGCGGGGCTGAACACCGCCGACATCACCGGCCTGCCGGAGAATCTGAATCTGCCACTGCGCCCGGTCTATGGGGATGTGCTGCGGCTGCGTGTACCGGAGCGCTTGCAGCCGCTGGTCACTCGCACTATTCGCGGTGTGGTTCAGGGACGTCCGGTTTATATCGTCCCGCGTGCTGACGGCACCGTCGTGCTCGGCGCTACCTCGCGTGAAGATGACCTGACCGGCGTCTCCGCCGAAGGAGTCCATCAGCTACTCCGCGACGCATACCGCCTGGTGCCCGGCATTCTCGACTGCGAAATCTACGAGATGACCGCCCGCGCCCGGCCTGGTTCCCCAGACGATGTCCCCATGATTGGTCGCGTGGCTCCAGGACTGACCGTGTCCACCGGCTACTTCCGTCACGGCATTCTGCTTACGGCCATCGGTTCCAAGCTCACGGCCGATGTCGTCGCAGGTCGGGAAACTGACAACGACCCGGCGCTTCTTTCCGCCGTCAATCCATTCCGCTTCAGCGATTAGAGGAGGCTCGCTTATGTCCACCACAACACTCAATGGCGAAGGCTACACACCGGCTGCGGGGGAGATGGTCGCAGATCTCGTCGCAAAGCACACGGGGCACGCGCTTAACGACGACGGCACTGCCGCGGACGGCACCCGCCTGGGAATCGCGGTAGCCGTGGATGGTGCGGTAATCCCGCGAGCCAAGTGGGCGAGCACGCCCGTGGCAGGTGCAATCGACATCGTGACAGCAGTTCAGGGAGGCTAGAGATGACCGAGAATTCCGCACAAGCAAATATGTCCGCACAGGCAAACGAAACCGGGGCGGCGAGCGGACTTACACGCGAACCGCTGCGCATTGGCGGGCTGGAGTTGAACTCCCGTCTGATTATGGGAACTGGCGGTGCGACCAGCATGGATACGCTGGAGCGCGCGCTGGTGGCTTCGGGCACTGAGCTGACTACGGTGGCGATGCGCCGCTTTACGCCCGGTACGAAGCAGAACGTTTTTGAGATTTTGCAGCGCAACAATATTGCGGCGCTGCCGAATACTGCGGGGTGCTATACCGCTCGTGACGCGGTGCTGACTGCGCAGTTGGCCCGCGAGGCGCTGGAAACCAACCTGCTGAAGCTCGAGGTCATCGCCGACGAGGACACGCTGCTGCCGGACCCGGTCGAGCTGGTCGCGGCAGCGGAGCAGTTGGTAGCTGACGACTTCGTCGTTTTCGCCTACACCAACGACGATCCGGCGCTGGCCAAGCGGCTGGAAGATCTGGGCTGTGCAGCTGTCATGCCGGCGGGCTCGCCGATTGGCACTGGTCTGGGCATTCTTAACCCACACAACATCGAGCTGATTGTGGACCGCGCGAATGTGCCCATCATCCTGGATGCGGGCATCGGTACCGCGTCTGAGGCAGCGCAGGCGATGGAGCTTGGCTGCGATGCAGTGCTGTTGGCATCCGCAGTGACCCGTGCACATGATCCGGTGGGCATGGCCACGGCGATGCGCTTCGGCGTTGAGGCAGGACTGACTGCTCGCGAGTCCGGCCGCATTCCACGGCGTCGACTGGCCCAGGCGAGCTCGTCGTTTGAGGGCATCATCACTGAGCGCGTCAGCGGCGCACGCGAGCAGGATTCTCTGTAATGGCTGAGCAGGGGGTCAATCTTTCGGACCGCGACCTGCGCCGGTACGCCCGGCACCTAACACTTCCGGGCTTTGGTGCCGAGGGGCAGCGAACTTTGCGAGCCTCCCGCGTCCTCGTCATCGGAGCTGGTGGTTTGGGATCGCCTGCGCTGTTGTACCTGGCCGGGGCAGGGGTCGGGCACATCACCATCATTGACGATGACGTGGTCGACGAGTCCAATCTTCAGCGCCAGGTCATTCACCGTGAGTCCGACATTGGTCGCCCGAAGGCCGAATCTGCCGCGGATGCCGTGCGGCGCCTTGACTCCGAGGCGTCGGTGACTGCAATCGTCGGCAGGTTAAGCGTCGACAATGCTGAGGAGCTCTTCGCCACTCACGATGTAGTGCTCGACGGCGCAGACAACTTCGCCACGCGCTACCTGTCCTCCGATGCCGCGGAGCTGACCGGAACGCCGCTGGTCTGGGCCACGATTCTGCAGTTCGCAGGGCAACTGTCCGTCTTCTGGCCTGGCCACGGCCCCATGCTTCGCGATCTTTACCCCGACATCCCCGATCCCGGCTCCGTGCCGTCGTGCGCCGCAGGCGGTGTCCTCGGCGCAATGGTCGGACAGATCGGCTCCATGATGGTCGTCGAAGCTATCAAGGTGCTCACTGGTGTCGGCAAGGTCGCCGTCGGCAAACTCGTGCTTATCGACGCCCTGGAGGCAACCACCCGCACACTGTCCTTTGCAGCCGACCCGGAGCGCGAACCCGTTTCCGACTTGACCGAAATTGCGCAGGTGTGCGCAGCTTCGTGGACCGAGGATGAGGAGGCCCCGGCGCAGAGCATGCGCAGCATTGGCCCCAACACGGCGCACGAGCTTCTTGCCGAGGGTGTGCCTCTCATCGATGTACGCGAGCCTGAAGAACACGCGGAGGCTGCCATTGCCGGATCTGTGCTTGTGCCACTCGGCAACATTCGCAGCCGTGGGTGGGCTGCGATTCGCGAAGCGTGGGCTGAGCGGAACCTCCAGTCGAACTACCCACGAGTTCTGATTCACTGCCACTCGGGTGCCCGCTCGCAACAGGCAATTGAGCTGTTGGCCAGCGAGATTGAGGCTGATGGCGCCATACCGGAGCTCATCAATCTGGACGGGGGCATTGTGGCCTGGCAGGCTGCGGGGCAGGAGACCGTCGTAAAGCGTGGCGGAACGCACTAATTAGTGGCTACCGCCACGCGCTGTTGAACAGTGTGCCTACGCCTGCGGCTTCAGCGTTGTCGACCACAACTCGGTGCCACGAGTGGTGAGCAGACGGACGGTCATCTCGCGTGAGTCGCCGTCGATATCGACTTCGCCGAAGTGCTGGAAGTCCTGTGTGGGGTCGGCGTTGGCATTGTCTTTACCCGGTGCGTGGACGTACTCCACCTTCGGCCCGAAGGTCGAATCCATTTCGTTGGGGCCGAATGCGCCCGCGTGGAGAGGACCGGAGACGAATTCCCAGAAGGGTGCGAAGTCGGTGAACTGTGCGCGCTCTGGGCTGTAGTGGTGAGCCGCGGTGTAGTGCACATCGGCGGTGAGCCAGACGACATTTGAAACATCTTTAATGGCGCTGAGCAGGCGGGCGATTTCACGTTCACGTCCTGCAGGTGCACCGGCGGCACCATTGGATACGCTTTCTTGGTCACCATCGTCGCCGTCGGGGACGATGATTCCAAGCGGTAGGTCATTAGCAACAATCTTCCACGTCGCGCGGGAGTCCTTGAGGGAGTCGATTAACCAGTTGGTCTGCTTTTCGCCAAGGATTGGTTCTTCGGTTGTCGAGCGCGGATTATTGGAAGTGTTTTCTCCCTTGTAACTGCGCATATCCAGAATGAATATGTCTAGCAACGGGCCGTAGGAAACCTTGCGGTAGACGCGCCCATCTACAGCCATTTGTTGATCAATTGGCTGCCACTCATGGAAGGCCTGGTAGGCACGCTTGGCCAGGGTGTTGACATCGCGCTCGGTATAGCGATCATCGTCTAGGACTTCGTTGGGGTACCAGTTGTTGACTGTTTCGTGGTCATCCCACTGGACTAGCTGCGGAACCTGCGCATTGAAGGCCAAGTAGTTCTTGTCCATGAGGTTGTAGGAGTACTGGCCACGATACTCTTCGAGGGTTTCAGCAACCTTGGATTTGGCCGGAGTGACATGGTTGCGCCACACAGTGCCGTCGGAAAGCGTGACGGATTCATCCAGCGGACCGTCGGCATAGCAGGTATCGCCTGAGTGAATGAATAGGTCTGGATTGCGCTCCATCATGGTGGAAAAGCCGGTGTATCCACCGATTTCGTCGTTAATTCCCCAACCCTGACCTGCGACATCGCCGGACCAGTGCAGGCGGATGTTGGATGCGCGGTTTGGGGCAGTACGGAAGGTGCCGATAACGGGATCAGAGCAGATTCCAGTATCTGCCTCTTCGAGCGTGACACGATAGAAGATTTCCTGCCCCGGTTCGAGACCGACGACACGTAGACGTCCGGTGCCGTCAGTGTCTGGAGTTAACAGAGAGTTACTGCGGAATACCTTGGCATTCTGGAAGCTCTCAGTTGCAGCAGTTTCAACCACCATATGGGCGGGGCGGTCTGAGCGAGCCCAAATCAATGCGCCGTCGCCGCGGATATCGCCACTTGCAACGCCGTGGGTGAGCTGTGGCCGAGAACGCAGTAACCCTGGGGAGGCCAGTGACGGCGAACCCGGTGTAGCTGAAGCCGCAGCTCTAGAGGCATGAGCGAGCGTGACTGAAGTGGCAAGTGCGGTGGATGCGCCTAAACGTAGAGCGCTGCGACGGGAAAGCTGCATGGAGTCGAACGATAGGTTTTCCACTTTGACGTTCAGTTAAACCAGCGTGAACTCGAAGGAAAAAGTCGCAATTACAGCACAAAGGCTTAGTTATTGAGAATGACTGGGCTTCCTTTTGTAACGTAGATAACCGACTTGGGAGGAATGTGTCTTCCGAGCTGTCTTTTCTGAGACAGACAATCTAGAAGTGAAAGGCGCTGACCCCGATAATGGGATCTACACAAACGCCACAAGTAAACAAGCAAGAAAAGAAGTCGGGCGGTTTTCTCAAGAACCTGCCGACCGACCCGTTGATCTTCACGACAGCGATGGGTTTCATTGTCCTCTTTGTGGCAGTGACCATAGCGCTGGGGGATACCGCTCGGGATGCCTACTCGGCCGCTTCCGATTGGGTTACGTCTAACATGGGCTGGCTGTTCATCGGTGGTGTCTCGGCAAGCTTTATCTTCCTCATCGGCTTGTTTGTGTCCCGATACGGACGCATTCAACTTGGCGATGATGACGAAGAGCCCGAATACACCATCGCCGAATGGTTCGGCATGCTCTTCGCCGGCGGTACTGGCTCCATGCTGATGTTCTGGGGTGTGGCTGAACCGCTCAACCACGCTTACAACCCGCCGTTCGGTCAAGATTCGATGACCCGCGAAGCTCAGAACACTGCGATGGCATTTACCATCTACCACCTGGGTATTCACATGTGGGTCATCATGGCGCTGCCGGGGCTCGCGCTGGGGTACTTCATTTACAAGCGTCACCTGCCGCCGCGCGTCTCCTCCATCTTCGCGCCGCTGCTCGGTGCCCGAATCTACTCATGGCCGGGCAAGCTTATCGACGCCGTCGCCATCATCGGTACCGTCGTCGGTATCGCGGTATCGGTGGGCATGGGTGCGCTGCAGATTAACTCCGGTGCTGCACGTGTAATCGGTACCCCGGAAAGCTCGATGGTGCAGCTCATTCTGATTGCCATCATTATTGTGATTGCCTCGATTTCCGTGGCCCGCGGTCTGGACAAAGGTATTAAGGTGTTGTCCAATGCCAACATTTGGGCAGCCATGGCATTGATGGTCTTCGTGCTGCTCATGGGCCCGACATTGACGCTGCTGCGCCAGACCGTCGATACGACAGGTGTCTACTTGGATGCGTTGCCGCGCATCATGTTCTGGACTGACTCCTACGACGTCAACCCGAATTGGAAACAGGGCGCCTGGACGGTCTTCTATTGGGCCTGGACAATCTGCTGGTCGCCATTTGTGGGCATGTTCGTCGCCCGTATTTCCCGTGGCCGTACTGTGCGTCAGTTCATTGCCGGTGTGATTGCACTGCCGACAATCGTGTCAATCATGTGGTTCTCCATCTTCGGCCGTGCCGGCTTTGAACTGGAAAATGAGCAGCCAGGTATTCTGACCAAACCAGTTGTCGAGGGCGGAGACCCGTCACCGGCGCTCTTTATCCTCCTGGAGCAGTTCCCGTTGGCAACGCTTGTCAGTGTGTTTGCGCTCTTTGTGATCATGATCTTCTTCGTCACCTCCATCGACTCGGCGGCGATGGTGATGGACATGATGTCCACCGGTGAGGAAAACAAGGCTCCGACCTTCTACCGCGTGCTGTGGGGCGTCATGATCGGTGCTGTGGCAGCTTCTCTGCTGCTGATTTCTGGTGAAACTGCACTGGAAGCGCTGCAATCCGCGGTGATCGTCATCGGTGTACCGTTCTTCTTCCTCCACTTTGTGATGATGTACTCCTTGGTCAAAGGCATGAGTGATGACCACATGGCAGTGCGCAAGCCGGTTACCCGCCAGTGGGAGAAGACCGATACTCCGGAGAAGTTGGAGAAGCACGAAGCCGCACCCGCGCCGGGCTACGACGAAGAGGGCAATGAGCTGCCGCGCTTTGAGTACACACACGATGAAGAGGGACGCCTGGTTATTCAGTCTGATGTGGTCGTTGAAGGCGAGTTTGAGTCTGGCGAAAAGTCGGAATCAGAGAGCCCAGAGGAGTCGGGGACGAAGTCTGAGTCATAGTAGAGCACGGTCGCAGTAGTGCCCGGCACTTGTGGCCACGCTATTCACCTATCGGTGCGCTGTAGCGTGGCCATCAGTGAGTAGTGCATCGATAAGAGCGAAGGCAAAGGCTGTAGCCAAATAAAAACGCCGCCCACGGAAACCAAAAGTAGTTTCGGTGGGCGGCGTTTTGTATTCGTTGTGCCGGTTTGCCAAGCGTTGCTTTCGCCGAAATTTCAGGGGTGTATGGGGGTGTCACCAGGATTTATGGCATTAATTTTGCATGCTAAACTGTGGGTGCACCCTTTTTTTACGGTTTGCGGTTAAGTGTCACCGAGCTTTCTGGGTGGTGAACATCCAAGTGTTGATCCTCAAAGTCTCGCTAACAGACTCGGTGAGGTGCCAGCGGGCCCGTACCAGGTGGGTAAGGATAGGAAAATTGGATAAGGACGCAAAATGCGTATGAAATTACCGGAAGCGTTAAAGAAGCGCTCCGTACGCGCTCCTTTGGCTGTGCTAACAGTCGCAGCCGTAGTTGGTAGCGCGATCGGAGTTGCTCCGAATTTTGTCTCTTCACAGCCGGAGGCGGTAGCTGCAGAACTCTCCGGCGGTATCCGCGACAAGTCCGGCGCGGTGGAGAAGGACGCCCAGAAGGCCTCCGACCTCCCGGCCGGTTCGTGTGTTGTCTCGGAGAACGCTCCGCAGGGCAGCCAGGCTGGTTTCAGCTGGAACACCTTGGAACCTGCGGCTGACAGCCCTTCGAAAACACTGTGGGGTTTGAGCGTCTCCTTCGATAACTCGAAGGACCGCACGTTCGCTGATTGGAGCTTTACCAATTCAGGGTTGTTGTCGGTGGTTCTCGATGCGAGACAGGTCCCCTCTATGGGGGCCGGTCAGACCTTTCTTCCGGGCGAGGTAGTCACCCACAAGGCCGACGAAATCCTCGATATTACTGCTTCTGGGCGACAGCGAAACCTGAACCTAAACGCGGAACTGACCGACGCGAAAGTCAAGCAGTTCGCTGAGGCCACTGCCGCTAACCCGGTGCGTTATGCCTGGCAGAGCAACTACAAGCAAGCGCGCACTTCCGCTCCGTTTGCCACTCAGGGAGACTCCGCAACCTTTGCGGCTGTCGTAAATCCGTGGCCGAGCGAGAACATCGAATGTAACCCGATCACGGTCTCGTGGGAGAGCTTCGAAAAGCACGTTATCGTCCCCGGTGAGGAAACCAAGGTCGGTAAGATTAACGTTCCTGCTGTGACGGGCGGCGGCACGGATGATTCGATGTCCCGCATGGTCGTGGAGGCCTACGACGGCAACGGCAAGTTCATCGGTACCACCGACCCAGCGGCCTCCGGTGGCACCAAGAACCTGCGTATCGACGAAGCGACCGGCGAGATTTTCTTCACCTGGCCTGAGTACCGCGGTACCGACCTGGCAACTGATAAGAACGTGAACTTCTCCGTTCTGGCAAAGCCGCGTAGCGTGGACCAGCTCCAGGCTGCAGCTAAGAGCCACAATGAGTTTATCGAGCATGACGGAGCCTTCAACAGCTCCAACTCGCTGACGCGCTACAACAAGGCAAACGTCATCGATTCCAAGGCGTTCTCCCTGGATGACACGGAGTACCACTCCCCGAAGTATGACAAGGAAGATGCTTCAATCATCTCGGGCGTCGATAGCGCAACCGGCCCCTTGGCAACCGAGCCGCAGAAGGTCGTCTTCAAGCAGGTACCAGATAAGATCAAGGACCTGGTGAAGAAGAAGGGTGACGGCGGCTTCGAGGCCAAGGTCGAGCTGGACGAGAAGTACGTCTACGAGGGTTGGACCGTCGAGATGGACGAGGACTACAACGTCACCGTCACCGCTCCGGAAAACCCGAAGCCGGGCACCTTCGCACGCCCGAAGGTCATAGTGGAATACTCGAATGGCTCCACCGATGAACTTGAGCTGCTCGTCGTGGTCGACCCGAACAATACCCAGGTCACTGACCTGGTGCGCCCGGGTCTTGCCAAGGGCAAGGTGAATGAAGACATCACCTCTCAGATCACCACCAAGTCCATCATGAAGGGCCATAAGCCGGTTCCCCCGGCCAAGTTTGAGATTGACCCGTCCACTGTCCCGGAAGGGTGGACCGTCAAGGTCGACGACACAGGTAAGGTCACCGCGAAGGCGGACGACTCTGTCGCGCCGGGAACCGTCATCACTCCGAAGGTGAAGGCGACCTATCCGGACCAGACCACCGATGAGATCGAGGTCCAGTTCCAGGCGATCGTGGACATCAAGATCCCGACTTACGACACTGTAACTGGTCAGCCAAATGCGAACGTCAGCCTCACTCCGGAACTCCCCGAGCGCGGGCTGAGCGGCAACACGACCGATGAGGCCCCGTCGCGCTACACCTTTGAGGACGGCACTAACCAGACCACCCTCACCAGCAAGGATGGCAAGACGTGGACTGTCTACGTTGATGAGAAGACTGGTGAGATTAAGACCAGCATTCCGAGGGACGCGCACGAAGGAGACATTCTTAATGTCCCAGTCCTCGCGCACTACAGTGATGAGGGCAAGCAGAAGCCGCAGACGGTTGTAGGCACCGTTGTCGTTATTAAGGGTGACCTGCAGGCAACCTACGATGTCCAGACCACTGGACCGGGTCAGTCCGTCGAACATCATGTCGACGGTCCGCCGGAGGGCTCTACTTTCTCCTTCGGACAGAAAGACGGCAAGCCGGTCCTCACTCAGAATGTTGACGGCTGGGAGTACAAGGTTGACCCGAACACCGGTGTCGTTACCTCGACTCCGCCGGCCGATGCGAAGCCGGGCGACAAGAATACCGTCACCGTGACGGTTAATGCCCCAGGCGGTCGTGCTACTCAGACGCCGGTTACTACCGTCGTGAAGCTGACTAATGCCTGGGAAGCAGATCCGTCTTACCCAACAGAGACGGTGTACCCGGGGGATACCGCAAAGCTGCCGTTAAACCTCGACAAGCCGGATAACGTCAACGTTGCCAAGGACAAACCATACGAGCTGGGCGAAGTTCCGGCTGGTTGGACTGTCAGCATTGACGACAATGGCGAGATCACCGCAACCGCACCTGCGGATGCGAAGCCGGGTGACCAGGTCAAGATTCCGGTCACCGTGACCTACGAGGACGGCTCTACGGATACCGCTTACGCTGTGGTCAACGTTGTCGACGTTCCGACGCGTGAGGTTCCGTTCAAGGTCGAGTACAAGTACGACGACACCATTCCTGCCGGCGAGTACAAGGTTGAAACCAAGGGCGTTCCTGGCAAGGAAAAGATGACCAAGGACGGCCAGTGGGAGCAGACCGAGGCACCGGTTAATGAGGTCGTCGTCATCGGAACCAAGGTTACTGAAAGCGAAAGCGCTGAGACTGTAACTTGGAAGGTTCCGATTCCGTACCCGACCGAGGTTCGCGAAAACCCGGACCTGGCACCTGGTGAAATCAGGGTTGTCCAGGAAGGCGAAAACGGTGAGAAGACCTTTACTGCTAACTTCACCGCCAAGGGCGACAAGGCTGAGGTAACCGAGGAGAAGACCACCAAGGAACCTGTTACTCGCATTATTGAGTACGGTCCTGGTGTGGAGCCATCGGAACTGGTGACCAAGACCGAGAAGCCGATTCCGTTTGAGACTGAAATTGTCCTCGACGACACCTTGGAAAAGGGTACTCAGGTCGTCGATCAGGAGGGGCAGCTCGGAACTGAGGTCGAAACTTCGACTCAGAAGATTGTGGACGGCAAGCCGTCCGGCGACCCTAAGGTGACCACTGAGCGCACCAAGGAGCCGGTCAAGCAGGTTATCCGTGTTGGCACGAAGACCGTGGGCACTCACACTACTGAGTACGAGGTAGACGTCCCGTTTGAGACTGAGATTATCTTCGACGAGAATCTGGAAGCTGGCACGCAGGAGACTGTCCAGGAAGGCAAGCTAGGCAAGGACAAGGTCACCACGACCCAGACCATCGAGAACTCGACGGTTGTGGATTCCAAGACCGAAACCGTGCGAGTGGCTGAGCCGGTCAAGAAGATCATCAAGGTCGGTACCAAGGGCAAGCCTGCATCCACGACCATCGAGTGGACTGAAAAGACTCCGTTCGAGGTCGAGGTTCGGGTCAACCCTGAGCTGAAGCCTGGTGAGACCAAGGTCGTCCAGGAAGGTAAGCAGGGCGAAATCAAGCACACCGTTAAGGTGAATGCTGACAACGGGGAAATCTCCACGGATGAGTCCTCTGAGAAAATCAGCGACCCGGTAAACCAGATCATCGAGGTTGGCCCGGCCAAGGGCCGCGAGACCGCATTGACGGATAAGCACACGGAGAAGATTCCGTACGACACCCTCATTGAGTACGACCCGAACCTGGAAGTCGGCAGGGTTGTCGAGGAACAGGCCGGTGAGTTCGGTGAGAAGGAAATCACCAAGACCTGGAAGCTCGAGAACGGTGAGCCGGTAGGCGATCCGGAGATTTCGGAGACCGTTACTAAGGACAAGCAGGATCGAAAGATTCGCGTGGGCACTAAGTGCAAGTGCGAGCCGACGCCTCCTGTTGACCCGAGCGAGCCGACTGACCCGACTGAGCCGACTGAGCCGACGGACCCGAGCGAGCCGACTGAAAAGTGTGAGCCGGTGACCACATCTGACTCGTGGATTGAAAAGACTCCGTTCGACACCCTGGTCAGTACTAACCCGGATCTGGAGCCTGGCGAAACCAAGGTTGTTCAGGAGGGAACTCCAGGCGAGGTCAAGCACACTGTCACGATTACGGTTGACAGCGACGGCAATGTGGTCAAGGAGGATTCGTCTGAGACAATCAGCGATCCTGTCGACCGCATTGTCGAGGTCGGTCCTGCTGAGGGTGAGGCCCAGCTGACGGATAAGCACACTGCGCCGATTCCGTTCGATACCATCATCGAGCACGACGAGACCCTCGAAGCCGGCAAGGTTATTGAGGATCAGCCTGGTGTCACTGGTGAGAAGGAAATCACCAACACCTGGAATCTCGAGGACGGTGAGTTTGTGGGCGAGCCGGAAACTTCTGAAGAGGTTCTCAAGGAGAAGCAGGATCGTGTGATTCGCGTGGGCACCAAGCTCGACTGCGAGCCGACTGAGCCGACGGACCCGACGGACCCGAGCGAGCCGACTGACCCGACCAAGCCGAACGAGCCGACTGACCCGACCAAGCCGAACGAACCGACTGACCCGACCAAGCCGGGTAAGCCAGGTGACAAGCCAAGCAAGCCGGACAAGCCAGGCAAGCCAGGTGATTCCGACAAGCCGGGCGATAAGCCAGGTAAGCCGGATGACAAGCCAGGTAAGCCGGATGACAAGCCAGGCAAGCCGGGTAAGGACGGAAGTTCCTCGAGCTCCAGCTCTAAGGGCGGTTCCTCTTCGGGCTCCAGCTCCAAGGGGGGAAGCAGCTCAGGTTCTAGCTCTTCGGGCTCCAGCTCCAAGGGCGGTAGCAGCTCAGGCTCTAGCTCCTCGGGCTCCAGCTCCAAGGGCGGAAGCAGCTCAGGTTCTAGCTCCTCGGGCTCTAGCTCCAAGGGCGGAAGCTCCTCCAGCGGTAGCCTCTCTGGTGGAAGCTCCTCCAGTGGAAATACCTCGGGCCACAGCAGCTCGGGTGGCAGCACCTCGAGCTCCAGCTCCAAGGGCGGGTCTTCTCTGGCTGTCACCGGCGCTAAGGTCGCTGGCACGCTAGGAATCGCAGCAATGCTGTTGCTGGCTGGTGGTATTTTGCTAGCGGTTCGTAAGCGCCACTCGCAGAATGAAAACTAGTGATACCAAGGCTTTCGAGCCGCATTGCTAGCTCCTAAAAGGAGACGGCGGGAATATAGGAGAACTCCTGTATTCCCGCCATTTTTCATTCAATCCACCGGAATGGCACTCGCAAGTGGTAACTGGGTCTTGGTTTGCTTTCTAGGTGACACGAAACAGACCCCGATACTCCATATGTGCAGGCCAGATGAAGAACAACGACGTCCCCTCCAAAGGAACCATTAGATGGTGATGTAAAATCCCCAACTGCGGCAGCTCCACAACCCGGCGTTAAGTAGCAAAGCGGACAACCCGACAAACTACGGGCTGCAAATGTGAAACTGTATGAGT
>NZ_KV809143.1:0-205 GCF_001812455.1 Corynebacterium sp. HMSC076C10 | reverse complement strand
AGGGTTTTTGCTCGCGTCCGTTATTCAGTGTCTGGCATGACACCACCCACCCGTTGTGGTGGGGATGGGTTGTTGCCTGGTTTTTGTCGGTGGTGTTAGCGGTGGGGTCACGCCCGGTCCCATTCCGAACCCGGAAGCTAAGTCCACCAGCGCCGATGGTACTGCACTCGGGAGGGTGTGGGAGAGTAGGTCGCCGCCGGCATAA
>NZ_KV809142.1:0-31703 GCF_001812455.1 Corynebacterium sp. HMSC076C10 | reverse complement strand
TTTTCGTCATAAACGCAGTCAGTAACTCGCATTGGGGTAAGCAGCAAAAGGTGCCCGGCACTTGTGGCCACGCTATTCACCTATCGGTGCGCTGTAGCGTGGCCATCAGTGAGTAGTGCATCGATAAGAGCGAAGGCAAAGGCCGTAGCCAAACAAAAACGCCGCCCAGCGGAAACCATTAGCAGTTTCCGTGGGCGGCGTCGCTGTGTTCGTCGTAAAGCGAGTGCGGCAGTAAGCCGTGATCAGCTCTACTCGTGGGTGCCTCGGAGGTCCTTGTAGTCTTCATCGTGCCAATCCACGTTGGCCTGGTCCTTAGTGGTGACACCCACGTCGCGTTGATGCGGAACCTTCGCAATGATGTTGCGTCGAGCGCGGCCGGCGCGGAGCTGGCTTTCGATGCGCTCGGCAAGGTTGGCCAGGCCGAAGTTGATAGCAATCAGAATGATTGCCACGATGACCAGCGATGGAATCATGGCGCCGTAGTACTCGCCGAGCTGGCGGCCGGAGCGAACCACTTCGACGTAGCCAATCATGTAGCCCAGCGCGGAGTCCTTCAGCGCAATGACCATCTGCGAGATAATCGCCGGCAACATGGCGGCGACTGCCTGCGGCAGCAAAATGGTGACCATCGTCTGGCGGTGGGAAAGACCCAGCGCAATCGCGGCCTCTCGCTGGCCCTTCGGTAGCGACTCGATGCCGGAGCGCAGAGTCTCGCCAATCACAGATCCGTTGTACATGGTCAGACCAAACACAACAGCGGCAAAGCCGAGGTAGTTCGACGGGAACAGCTGCCAGATGGCGAACACCGAGTAGGCGAACAGCATGAGCACGAGCACCGGGATGGCGCGGAAGAACTCGACAATCACCGAGCACAGCCAGCGCACCGGCGCGACCGGGCTCAGCCTGCCGACGCCCAGGAGAGCGCCAATAACCAGTGCCAACACAATAGAGACGACAGCCGCGATAATAGTGCTGACCAGGCCGGGCAGAATGTATGTGGTCCAGGTTGTGGATTCGAGGAAGAACGACCACTTGTTGGCCTCGAACTGGCCCTTGTCGGCCAGTTTCATTCCCACCCAGGCGAGAATCGCAACGGTGATTGCAGCCACGATCCAGGTGAGGGTTCGGTTGAAGCGCTGAGCCTTGGGGCCCGGCGCGTCGTAAAGAACTGTTGCGCGAGTAGCCATTAGCGCTTCACCGCCCATCGCTTGCCAGCCCAGCCGAAGAACAGGCCGGTCGGCAGAGTCAGAATAATAAAGCCGACAGCGATGATGCCGAAGATAATCAGGATATCGCTGGCGTAGTTTTCGGTCATGGTCTTCATCAGCAGCGACGCTTCAGCCACACCGATTACCGAGGCAATCGTTGTATTCTTGGTCAGCGCGATCAGGGTGTTGCCGAGCGGCACGATAGCGCCGCGGAATGCCTGCGGGAAGATGATGTAGCGGAAGCTCTGGCCGAAGTTTAGCCCCAGGGAGCGGGCGGCTTCGGCCTGCCCGAACGGCACAGTATTAATACCGGCACGCAGGGACTCCGCGACAAAGCACGAGGTGTAGGCAACAAACGCCAGCACCGCCAGGCGGAAGTTCTGCTTGACAATGAAGGAGTCATTCTCCGCAGCCAGCAGCAGACCCAAGTTGTAGTAGAGACCCATCGAAGCCAACAGCACAATCAACGTCAGCGGGGTATTGCGGACGATGTTGATGTACCAGGTCGACAGGGTGCGCAGGATTCCCGCGGGGCTCACGCGCATAGCGGTGAGAAGCGTGCCAAAAATCAGGGAACCAATCGCCGAGGCAATCGTCAGTTTGATGGTTACCCAGAAAGCCGGAAGCAGTTCCGGCCCCATTTCACTCCATAGTTCTGGATTCATTGTTTGCTCGCACCCCTTCCTACTTCTTCTCTACGAACGACAAATCGCCGATTGCCGGCTTGTCATCGAGCTCGAACTTGTCGCCCAAATGCTTCTTGACAATCTTCTGAAGTTCACCAGTGTCGTACAGCGACTCCAGCGCCTCATTGATGGCCTCACGGCTAGCATCATCGCCCTTGGGTAGACCGATGCCGTAGTACTCGTTGGTCCAGTAGGAGCCATCGGGGTTACGCAGCTCGACCACGCGGAAGTCATCGCCGAAGCGTTCCTTGTAGCGCTGAGCGAAGCCCGCGAGAATAGTCGCATCGGTGGTCAGGGCATCGACGACGCCCTGCTTCACACCTTCGGCGCATGCGGCGTAGGTATCGAACTCCTGCAGCTGCACCTCCGGCAGAGCGTCCTTGACCTTCTGCGCTGGGGTGGAACCGGAAACAGAACACAGGCGAGTGCCCGGGGCGACGTCGTCAAGCCCCTGGATGCCCTCGGAACCGCGCACCAACAGTGCCTGGTGCGTGACCAGGTACGGGCCGGCGAAGTCGACGGCAGCCAGGCGGCCAGCGTTGATGGAGTAGGTGGCGGCGATCATATTGACCTCGCCGTTGTTAATTAGCGTCTCGCGCTGAGCGGACGGGGTCTCGCGCCACTCCATCTCGGGCACATCCCAACCGTTCTTGTTGGCGATGTACTCGATGACGTAGCGGGAGACATCAGTATCGACGCCCGCGAACTCGCGATCCGGGGTGCGCTCACCGAGACCCGGCTGGTCATACTTCGTACCCAGCGTCACGTGTCCGGCCTCGATATCGGCCAGCAGGTTTCGGGGTCCGCCGCTACCGCAGGCCGCGAGGCTCATTGTCGTGGCAACAGCTACAACAGCCGCCGCAACTCGCTTGCCGACGACACCTCGGCGGCCCTGGTTACGACTGCGTCCCTGGCCTCCTCGTAATAGTGAAAACTTCATGGTTACCAGCCTCGCCTAGTGCCCGACGATCTTGGCCAAGAAGTCCGTGGCGCGATCGCTCTGTGGGTTGGTGAAGAAGGTCTCCGGGTCGGTGTCTTCGACAATCGCACCGTCGGCCATGAACAGGATGCGGTCGGCTACGCGGCGGGCGAAGCTCATCTCGTGGGTGACGCAGACCATGGTCATGCCGCCCTTGGCCAGGTCGGTCATGACATCGAGGACCTCGTTAATCATTTCCGGGTCGAGCGCCGAGGTGGGCTCGTCGAAAAGCATGACCTTCGGGTCCATGGCCAGGGCGCGGGCGATGGCGACGCGCTGCTGCTGGCCGCCGGAGAGCTGTGCCGGGTACTTGTCGGCCTGTTCCGCAATGCCGACACGGGCGAGCAGCTTGTCCGCACGCTCGCGGGCCTCGGCTTTGGAGATCTTGCGGACCTTCAGCGGGGCCAGCGTGACGTTGTCCCGAATGGTCATGTGGCTGAAGAGGTTGAACTGCTGGAAGACCATGCCAACCTCAGCCCGCAGACGGGTGAGTTCCTTACCCTCTTCTGGGAGAAGTTTGCCGTTGATGCGGATCTCGCCGCTGTCGATGGTCTCGAGGCGGTTGATGGTTCGGCACAGTGTGGACTTACCAGAGCCGGAGGGGCCGAGGACAACTACGACCTGACCAGCTGGGATTTCCAGATTGATGTCGCGCAAAGCGTGGTAATCGCCGTAGTGCTTATTCACCCCGGCAATCGAAATCATGCTCTGTGGTGTGGATGATTCAGTCATGTGAAAAAGTATAGGTGACTCACGACACATCACTGCTATCGGTGTTCCTTGTGCGATATTCACCTGTGAAAAGTGACTGCACACCAATTAGTTCTAAAGATCCACGCGATGGCGCCTCGCAACAGGCTTGCGGCCATGCACGAACCAGTAGAAAACGGCCGCGAGAACCACCACAACCGCCAGGCCTGCGTACATCTTGTCGAACCCCATAGTGGCGGCTACCGAACCAAGCACGATCGGGCCGAGGCCGATGCCTGCGTCGACAAGCAAGAGCAGCGTCGAGATGCCCGTGCCCAACTTGTGCGCCGGCGCCAGGTGCACGGAGATGGTCTGGCAGGCCGGCATCAGCGTGCCGTAGCCCAGGCCGCAGAGCGCACCGGCGGCGATAACGTGCCAGTCAGCGGTTGCGAAAGCCAGAACAAGCAGTGAGATGGTGAAGCACACCAGGCCGATGGCAATCACCGGGTTGTCGCCGCGGCGATCCTGTAGGCGGCCTAGTGAGAAACGTGCCGCCATCATCGCCACCGCATAGGCGATGAAGAAGAAGCTGGCGCCCCTAGCCAGGCCGCTCAGCTGCGAGTATCGGTTCAGGAATGTAATCACGCCCGCATACGCCAGGCCGACGAGCAGCATGAACAGGCCGATTGGCACCACTCTCGGCGTCATGATGTCATCGAAGGAAAACGTGCGCTTCGTCTCGCTTGCCGACGAATCCTCGGTGGCCCCGTCCTTGGTTGCCGCAGTGGCAGGCTCGTTGTGTTGTGGCAGAAAGAGCGCCAGCACCAGTCCGACAATGGACAGGCCGAGGGCTGTGGCAAAGAGGACGCCGTAGCCGACCGAACCAATAAGGGCCAGGCCGAGAGCTGGGCCAATCGCTGTGGCCAGGGTGGTGCCGAGCGAAATGTAGCCAGTTCCCTCGGCGCGGCGCGCAGCCGGAATAGCGGTTTGGGCGGCGGCCATCACGGCGGTGGAAGCGAACGCGTAGGTCAGGCCGTGGATGATGCGGATCGCAATCAGGACCGGCAGGGATGCGGCCCACATGTAGGCGGCACAGGCTGCCACGATGACAGCAAGCGAGCCAAGCATGATTCTGCGACCACCGAAGGTGTCCACCAAGTAGCCGGAAAAGAGGCGAGCGATGGTGGCACCGACCACGAAAGAACTGGCGGCGAAGCCACCGGCGGCATCGGAGGCGGAGAAGCGCTGGACGGCGTAGAGCGCCATGACTGTTATTGAAAGGTAGAACACCAGGTACATGCTGAAGTTAATCAGCCAGCTGATGATGAACGCGGGGGAGAAGAGCTTGTCCTGCCCGTGCTGCTCGTCCTGCTCGTTCTGTTTGTGCCTGTTCTGTGTGGTCGTATGCGTTGTCATGCTGAAGATACGGTCTCTTTTCTCGTTTGAAAACGATCGTGGAATTAGTGCTTTGGCAAAACTGCTTTCCGGTATTTGTATCGTGCAAAAATGCAGTTAGAGCTCGAATTATAACAATCTGTTTGTATGATGCAAACGCGCTTTTTTGGCCTTAACCCCATCCGCGGCACGCTAGAATAGGGTCTGTTCAACAAACAGATACATTTCGCAGGCTCATTAAAGGGCCGACATAAAGGCGACAAGAGGATTGACTGCCACCGTGCGAAACGACGACCTGGCCGCGCTCGTTTACGAGAACATGCTGCTATCCCGGGTGAGCTCCAGCGGCTACCGACCACATCGCAAGGACATCCTGTTGGATCGCTCCGCCGCAGCACTGCTGGCTAGGCTGGAAGCGCAGCCGGACATGACAGTCGCCGAGCTCTCCGATGCGCTGGGGCTGGACATTTCTACGGTGCACCGCCAGCTGGCCGCCGCCATGCGGCAGGGGTATATCGCGAAGAGGCCCGCGCCGTCGTCAAGCGCGAAGGTGCATAGCGCGACTGACAAAGGGCTAGAGCTGCTGCACCGGGAGATTGAGGCGCGTAAGAATACCGTCGATGACATTACGCATGACTGGGCGGACTCGGAGCTCGCGGAGTTTGTGCGATTGATGCGCAAATTCAACGAAGGTGTGGAAGAAATGCGTGGTCATCCATGGCCTAGATAACCGCGGATGC
This sequence comes from Corynebacterium sp. HMSC076C10, assembly GCF_001812455.1. Lineage (NCBI taxonomy): Bacteria > Bacillati > Actinomycetota > Actinomycetes > Mycobacteriales > Corynebacteriaceae > Corynebacterium > Corynebacterium sp. HMSC076C10. The sequence goes on along the minus strand of NZ_KV809142.1, from coordinate 26,005 downwards.
AGTGGTCATGGAATACTTGAGGGCGTGGCTGAGAAAAAGAAGATCGCAAACGTCCTTGCTAACCGATACGCCTCTACGACTCTGGCTGAGTTGTGGAGCCCTGAGTACAAGATCATCCTCGAGCGCAAGCTCTGGATTGCCGTTCTGAAGGCTCAGGTCGCCCGCGGAATTGAGGTGCCGGAGGGCACTATCGAGGCGTATGAGAAGGTCATCGACCAGGTTGACCTCGACTCCATTGCCGCCCGTGAGCGTATTACTCGCCACGATGTGAAGGCTCGCATTGAAGAGTTCTGCGACCTGGCTGGCACCGAGCACATTCACAAGGGTATGACCTCGCGTGACCTGACTGAAAACGTTGAGCAGCTGCAGGTTCTGCAGTCGCTGAAGGTCGTGCGCGACAAGGCCGTTGCCGTTGCCGCCCGCACTGCGGAAAAGGCCTCCGAGTACCAGTCGCTGGTGATGGCAGGTCGCTCCCACAACGTCGCCGCACAGGCAACGACCCTGGGTAAGCGCTTCGCTTCCGCTGCGGACGAGATGCTGCTGGGCATCGAGCGTGTAGAAGACCTGATTTCCCGCTACCCACTGCGCGGCATCAAGGGCCCGATGGGTACCGCCCAGGACATGCTGGATCTGCTTGACGGTGACGAGTCCGCACTGGCCTCCCTGGAAAACGAAATCGCTGAAGGCCTCGGCTTCGACCGCGTCTTTGACTCCGTTGGTCAGGTCTACCCGCGCACCCTCGACTTCGACGCTCTGTCCGCACTGGTCGAGCTGGGTGCAGGCCCGGCGTCGCTGGCCACCACCATCCGCCTGATGGCCGGTAATGAGACCGTCACCGAGGGCTTCAAGGAAGGCCAGGTCGGCTCTTCCGCCATGCCGCACAAGATGAACGCCCGCTCCTGTGAGCGCGTCCACGGTTTCCAGGTCATCCTGCGTGGCTACATGACTATGCTCTCCGAATACGCCGGTACTCAGTGGAACGAAGGCGACGTTTCCTGCTCCGTGGTCCGCCGCGTTGCGCTGCCGGATGCCTTCTTCGCCATGGACGGCATGTTCGAAACCTTCCTCACCGTCCTGTCCGAGTTCGGTGCATTCCCGGCCATGATCGACCGTGAGCTGGAGCGCTACCTGCCGTTCCTCGCCTCCACCAAGATCCTCATGGCAGCTGTCCGCGCTGGTATGGGCCGCGAGGAAGCCCACGAGATTATCAAGGAGCACGCCGTCGCCACCGCATTGGATATGCGCGAAAAGGGCGCCGAGCAGAATCTCACTGAACGTCTCGCTGCAGATGAGCGTTTCCCGCTGGATGCCGCAGGGCTTGCCGACGCTCTGGCAGACCGTCACGCGTTCATCGGTGCCGCGGAATCCCAGGTTGACCGCGTAGTTGCACGTGTGCAGGCTGTCGTGGACAAGTACCCAGAGGCTGCGGCCTACAAGCCGGGCGAGATTCTGTAGCTTCGCGAGCGTCACGCGCGAAACGCGTAAACGCGTAAACGCAAAAACGTAAAGACGTAAGGTCCCTTGAAAAACTCTGTCACGTTGGTGGCAGAGTTTTTCTTCGTTTGTTGGCGAAAGCACCAGTGAGCAGCCTAATTCCTCGGTACGATGAGCGATAACTATCGAAACCTCTACGCGAAAGGTGCCCGACGTGACATCGGCTGTTAGGACTTCGCTTTCTCGCCCAGGTGCCACATTGAATGTGCTGCGCTGGGTTCCAGAAAATGACAAGGGCGCGCCCATTACTCCTAAGGGAGTGGTGCAGATTGTCCACGGCATGGTCGAGTACGCCAACCGCTACGCCAAGTTCGCCGAGTACCTCGTATCCCAGGGCTATGCCGTCGTCGCGCACGACCATCGCGGCCACGGTATGACCAAGACGGATGCTGGCATCCCGGGCTACTTCGCTGACTACGGTGGCTGGAATCTAATTCTCGAAGACCTCCACGCAGTGCGCCAGTACGTTGATGCAGAATTCCCAGGCAGCAAGCACTATATTCTCGGCCACTCTATGGGGTCGCTTCTGACTCGTAACTACATCGCCAAGTACGGCGAGGGGCTTACCGGCGTCATTATCATGGGCACCGTGTCGTGGCCAGGAGCTAAGGGCGATGCGGGAATGAAGGTTGCAAACCTGCTGGCTAAGATTCTTCCTACCGCGTCGGGCAAGCTGCTCAACACCCTCACCTTTGCTGATTACAACAAGGGCTTTGAGCGCCGCACTAAGTTTGATTGGCTCACCCGCGACCACAAGATTGTCGATGCTTATATTGCGGACGACAAGTGTGGTTTCGTTCCCACCAATGCCTTTTTCCGCGACCTTCTCGTCGGCACGCACTACGCGAATTCGTCTGAAGCCTATGAGAAAGCGCCTGATGATCTGCCACTTTTCGTGGTTTCCGGTGCCATTGATCCGGCGGGTGGCGCTGGCTGTGTGACTGAGGTCGTGGGTAAATACCTGAACGCGGGGAAGAAGGACGTGCGCTTTAAGGTCTACCCGGATGGTCGCCATGAAATTCTCAACGAGTTGAATAAAGAAGAGGTCTACGCCGACATTTTGGCGTGGTTGGAGTCCCGCTAAGGGGAGCTGGTTAATAGGCGAAAAGTGTGCCCGCTCGGCGTGTCGACCGGCGTGTTGACCGGCGCGTCGGCGGGTGGGCACCTTTTTGCTACTTATCCCAATGCGAGTTACTGACCGCGTTTATGCCAGCGACGGCGGGTCAATCCGAGTTACTGACTGCGTTTATGTCAGAAATGGCCCGAAAAATGGCCTGAAAGTGTCATAAACTCGCACAGTTTCACATTTGCAGCCCGTATTCACGTGTGGAGTCCGTAATTTTTGGTGTCTGCCCAGTCATTATCTTGAGAATCAGACACACTTTTTGTCTGTCGATCCAGAGGTGCTGGAAGAACGTGTGCGCTAGCTCGGAGTGCGCCACGAGTGGCGCTGCTTGTGTGAGCCCTAGAAAGCCACCGCACTTCTAATAAGTTTCCATTGCGCGGATGCTTTTGTCGGGTAACGTTCTTTTCACGCTGGAAGAAAAGGAACCGACCACATGATCAGAACAAGACAACTCTCGGCGGTCGTGCCCACTATTTCCATGTTGCTGGTGCTCGTAGGCTCTTTTGCGGGAATCAAAGCAGGGCGTGCACAGGCGCAATAGGCTGCGAGTACCTAGATGCCCAGGACTCCGATTCGCTGGCTGAGTCCATGAAGACGCTGGCGACCCGCACCGCACGCACCGCGAAGTCCAGCGCGCAAGAGATACAGGGCGGCGACGCTCCTACGAGCGCTCCCCAGGTGCCTGCCGACGTGGAAACGTTCTCGACCAAGCTGCGGGAAAAGACTCCTGAGTCCGAGCGCAGCATCAGTAATCAGGAAGGCGACGGTGCTGAGTACTTCTCCGTCCCGGTCGCTGAGGGAGAGCGGCTTGCAATTAGTGCGGCCACGGTGCCGGGAGCGTCGTCAGGCGCGACTTTGATGGACCTAGATGTCCGCAACTTCTCGCTCACTATGCATTTGGACGACAGCAGTTGCTTCCTTGCCAATGATTTCGGCAATGGCATCATCGACTCCAATGGCCCCCTTTTCGCATCGATAACAACCAAGCAGTCCGGAGGAGCGGAGGGGGACTGTAAGTCGGGCAATATGGTGTTCTCCGTGGCCCGAAAAGGAGGCCCCTTCGAAGGTCAGGACATTCCTGCAGAAGTGACCATCAAGCGTTTCGCCAACGAAAACCTGACTGATGTGCCGGAGGCGTTCCCGTCCGACAAGGAGAGGTGGTTGGTGACCCAGTGGCTTGTCCAGCAGGGGTGCTCGGGGTTTTGGTCATCAGCCCGGAGTAGGCGGTGTCGCCGTCGACGCTGCGGCGTAGTCCTTCGGTGACTGCGGCAGCGTAGGCCAGTGGTGCGCGGTGGGCGTACTCGGTGCGTGCGAATCGGGCTTCTAGCGCCCATACGGCGTGTGCGTGGCCGTTGGTGGGGTTTTCGACGACTGCGTTGGATCGCCACTGTTCGCGATCCCACATGGCGCGGATGAGTGCGTCGTCGTGGTCGATGTCGACGACAAGCAGGTTGGAAATCGCATCGGGGTTGGCTTCGATGAATCGTTTCCCGAGTGCTTTTTGCCTGCTGGTGCGGTAGATTCCGTCGCGCAGATTATCCGACGCTAGCGGCCATAGTGGCAGCCATAGCTGCTCGAATTTGCCGTCTGGCCGGTCGGTGGGAGCTGTCATGGTGCTCATCCTTGCACAGGGGTGTTTTGTGCTCGGGGATTTCTCCCCAGCGTGTTCAAAGTACGTCGCGAACCAAGTCAGATATTTCCGGGGTTCCAGGGGGGGATCCCCTGGAGAGCTTTTCTCACTGCACGAGCGAAGCGAGTTCCTCCCCCTGGGCGCCCCGAGAGGCCCCCAACGCGCACTACGCACCCCGACTTCATCGACCACTAAACCGGCCCCTCGGCAAGGCGGTCCCACCACCGCGGCAGTCCCTAAAAAGTCGCAGATGCTCATCTGCAAGAGGTGTGTCGACCCTGGCGGGTCACTTTCGTTACTTGGCAGGGTCGGGACTGGGTGCGTGTGTGGCGCGGGCGGCGTGCAGGATGGGGCTATTGACCGGTTTTTGGGAGGTTTGGGCGTGTGAGTGGTTCGTACATCGAGCGGTTGCGTGAAATTGGCTCAGAAATCGCCTCAGACGCGACGCTGAGCGCCTCACAGCGCGAGTTGGCACTCCAAGGCGTGGAGGATGCTTTGAACGCTCTACGGGGCGCTGATCGCGATCAAGGCTCGGTGCAGTCGCATCCTCGTCGTGTGCTTGGGGCTGAGGCTGTCGCTGACAGCGCGGGAGTTGTTTTTGGTGTGCGCCCGCGCAGGAAGCGCGGTGCGCCGCGGCCAGAGCGCAAGCGCGACGGTTAAGCCGTTGGCTCGCGCGATGTCGCCGGCGAGGTAACACATGGAACGAAGCGCCGGATTCTTTCGATGAAAGCGGAACGTAGGTTGAGCGCTAGATTGCTCGGCAGTGCTTGAGCTTGAATCCTTTTCCTTTCATCCTCCCCAGTTTATTATTTGCATCTCGCTGAGCGGCGCCCCTGTCCTTGCCTTTGCCAAAGATGTATTGCCCAGTTGCTTCATTCCGAAGATTTACGACAGCGCACTTCAGCGTGACGCCTTTTCCTCGTGGGGGCTTTTTCTTCGCTAGGAAGACTTCCGATGCTGGCTTCGGTGCATACGCACTAGCACTCGGCGCAACAGAGAACGCTGCCCCCGTTAAAGCTAGGCTTACTATCCCGACTACTAATGAACGGAGTGACTTTCGCATGACCAATCCTTCTTCCTTGTCAAATGGTGAGCTGCAAGGCTTTTACGAAGACCTTTACGTTTATTGCTCTGAAAAAGACTCTTACCAGGTTGCCGAGCGTTTCAAGAAGGAACTCAAAGTTTCTTTTCCCGAAATTGACGATCTTCCTGATTTCACAGTTGATGAGTGCGATGAAGACGAGTATCAGCTTGCTGAAGAATTAGACCCTGGTAGTAATCAGGAAAATTTTCGTCCGTACATGATTACTCAGCATTTCTTCCTGGAAGTCTTAAACCTAAGTGACAAGATAATTGACCCTATTAGTGATGCTGTTTTCGAAGCCGTTCAACGAGCTACAGAAGATGTCCCATACTTCAGTTTCATGGGTTTTCTCAAGGAGAATCACTCTGATGATGAGTAGAAGAACGTAGCATCTGGCTTTACTCTGATACGTAGCGGTGGACTGTTCCCACGGAGTACCCAGTTTGTTTTGCTATCGCCCTGATGCTTAGCCCACGAGCACGTAACTCTCGGACGCGGCGACGCTTCTCGTTAGCGCGTGCGAGGTAGTCTTCGCGCGATTCACTAGTCCATCGTTGAGCGGTTCTAACAGACGCGCCCATTTTCTCGGCAAGAGCGCGAGCTGTTTTTCCGTTACGCGGATAGCGAGCATAAACCTCACTCATAGGGCACTTCTCCAGTTCTCTTGAGCAGCTTTACGCCTAACCTCTCCGCTTTTGCGGCCTCGTGCGCTTTGGATGGTGCTGAAGGTTGCTTCGTAGACGGCGGGGCCGTCTGCCCACATGCGGGATTTGGTGGTGATCCATCGGTGGATGGAGCGGGCGATTTGGTCGACTTCGCGTGTAGACAGTGGTTCGCTGAAGAGTTGTTGGTTCATGGCTTGTGCGGTGGTTTGGATTGCGCGGCCGAGTCCGTCGGGGTTGCCGAAGTGGTGGCGGATTTCGCGGTATGCCCAGGTGCGTGCTGATTCGAATAGGGCGCAGTTGCGCCCTAGTCCGACGGGGTTTTTGCGGCGGGTGCGCTTCCACGATGGTGGCGGCATGAAGCCGGTTTCGGTTAGCCAGAAGTTCAGCTCGTCGAGTGTGTAGAGCTTGAACCCTCCGCCCGCGACACCGGAAGCAGATCAGGCTAAGAAGGTCACCCCAGGTTCGTGGTTCGATGACGCCACGGAACTTACTGTCGACAACATCAGCAGCGTCACGGCCGACATCGTTCCTGGTGAGACACACGTGTACAAGATCAAGTCCGAGTATGGGCAGCAGCTCCGCGGCGCCGTCAAGCTCATCGACGCCCCAGAAGCGGACAAGCTTGCACAAATCTCCGGCCTGGATATCAAGACACTGAATTCGGCGCGTCAGCTCGCCGGTAGCGAGGAAAACCGTCCTGTAAATGAACACCAGATCGGCGAAGAGACAGCATTTGGTAACTCGGCCCGGATTAACTACCGCAATCGGATTGGCGAAGGTGGTGAAAAGTCGGGCGATTACGAGGCTGAAAGAGCGTGGCTGGATGGTGAGCAGTACATCGTTGTCTTCTTCAACAACAGCTGGGGCGCCGGTAAATCTCACGATGTCGCGGATGTTCAAAACGTCCCGGTGACCTACCAGCTGACCACGGAGTTGGTCGGCGAGAAGATTCCGGGCCCAAGTTTTGAAAAGGTCGCGCACAAGTCGCCAAGTAGCGAAACCCCGACTAGTAGCCAGCAGGAGCCGAAGGACACCGCAGAAAACGAGGATGACGGTTCCTCGAACATGATGTGGATTTCTATCGGTGGAGTTCTGCTAGCCGTATTCGTCGGCGCAGCGATCGCATTGACGCGCAAGTAACGCTAGAGCGTCCAGTACACGCCGAATCGGTCAGGCTTGACGACGGCTTCCGTGCCCTCGGTAATCTCAGCGCCTGCCAGGCCAAGTGCTTGGCAGGCGCTTTCGATTTCTTCGGCGGAATCGCTGGAGATGCGCATCGCCACACCGTCGCCAAAGGTGAATTTGTGCATGCCCGGCGAGTCGAGCGTCATGAAATTGCCTGACCCGAAAAGCTGGTTGTAGACCTCGGTGGCGGCGGCAGCCTGTGGTTCGTCGCCAGTCCACATGAAGTAGGGAATAACGGCGGGATTCGCTGTCTTTGCGGCAGCGTCCGTGCTTGCAGCCCCGCTGGTTAAGGAATTAATCATCAGTTGCCAGTTGACCCCATTGCCGTCTACCAACCAGCCAAAGAGCGGCGAGAAATCGTAGCTGGTCAGGGGCATGAGCGTAGCACCACCGCTGATGGTTTCATCACCCGCCATCAGATGCTCCCACAGTCTGCGCAGCTGGTTTTCCTGACCAGGGGCAAATCGCACCAAAAAAGACACAGCGGGGGTTAATCGGCGGTTCCCGTCCTCAATGAGCTCGAAGTCCATCCCACCGATGGTGAGCGTGGTGGAGTTGGGCTTGATGTTGGAGTGAAAACCTTCGGCGTAAAACCGCGCAGCGGCGCGAGGGTCGTCGTTAAGCGCGATCACGGCCGAAATAGAAACAGTCATGAAAATGAGCCTAACGACGAGCGCTTAACCGCGCAGAGAACGCAGCGTTTGATCCTAGTCAGTGAAGAATCTTCATACGGTGATATCCCCAGTAACGCTGCGCTGATTAGGGGATTTCAGTTAGTGGCGTGGGCTCTGCTCGCGAACTAGGTCTGCAAATCTGTTGATGTAGTCGCGAACAAAGTCCTCAGTGCTTGACGACGTGAATTCTCCTTGTTCGTCAATGAGTGTTGGCGATTGTCCCAGGAAGACCTCTGGCTGACCGAGCATCGGCATGTCGAAGTACGACAGCGCGAGTCGCAAGTTCTTCTGAGAGCTATAACCTCCCATACGGCCGACGGAGTGGCTGATAATTCCCGCGGGCAGGTTCTTCCATGCCACATCACCGTTGGGCTTAGATCCGATGTCAACGGCATTCTTCAGAGCTGCAGGAATTGTGCGGTTGTTTTCTGGGGTGACAAATAGGATGCCATCGCTGGCTTTAATGGTTTCCCGGAAACTGGTGTATTCCGCGGGAGTCGCAATATCGGACACTGCGGGGTCGTCGTAGTCGAAGTTGTAGAGAGGGAGGTCACGAATCTCGACGATGTCGACTTTGAAGTCATCGGGGAAGTACGTGGCTGCCTTGAGTGCAATCTTTCGTGCATAGGAGGCTCGACGCAAGCTTCCTACCAGGATAGAAATCTGTGCAGTCATGCGAATGTTCCTTTCTTAGGATGTATGGGGAAAGACGCGGGTTTAGAAATCCCAGTCTTCGTCTGCGGTGTCTTCGGCTTTTCCGATGACATATGCGGAGCCGGAACCGGAGAAAAAGTCGTGGTTTTCATCTGATCCCGGGGTGAGGGCGGCGAGAATCTCGGGTTTGAAAGCGGTCTCATCATGGTTAAACCGCTGCGGATATCCCAAGTTCATAAGCGCTTTGTTGGCGTTGTATCGAATGAAGTTGGCAACGTCGTCGTAAAGCCCGAGTGGCTCGTATAGAGCTTCGGAGTACCTCAGTTCGAGCTGGTATAGCTCGTCGAGAAGCTCGAAGACGAAAGCCTTCATCTGCGTTTGCGTGGTGGCGTCGTAGGTTTCTACGCCGCGCTGGAATTTGTAGCCGGAGTAATAGCCGTGCACAGCTTTGTCACGCAGGATCAGGCGCACCATGTCGGCGGTGTTGGTCAGGATGCCTCGTGATGCGAAGTGCAGCGGGAGGTAGAAACCGGCGTAAAGCGAGAAAGACGAAAGAAGCGTTGCTGCCGCCTTTCGCTTGAGTGGAACGGCACCGTAATAGTGTTTGAGCACAGCTTTTGAACGTGCCTGCAGGATGTCATTGCCGACTGCCCATTGGTAGGCAGCGTCGATGTCAGGGGTATTGGACAGCGTTGAAAAAACTGAAGAATAGGACTTTGCATGCACTGCTTGCATGAAAGCGATGTTGGTATAGACCGCCTCTTCATGTTCAGTGCGGGCATCTTGAATTTGGGAAATCTCTCCGACAGACGCCTGCACTGTGTCGAGCATGGTCAGTCCTGTGAAGACCTTCATAGTCAGCTCGCGTTCTAGATCGGTGAGACGCCGCCAGTCTGCAAGGTCATTGGACAGCGGGACTTTCTCAGGCAGCCAAAAATTTGCTGTTAGGCGATTCCACACTTCGAGATCTTTGTCATCTTGCACTCGGTTCCAGTTGATTGGCCGAAGGCGTGCAGATGGGTCTTTCCGAAAAGACGGTGGCGTAGTTGAATAGCTGTAGATGTTCAAGAAGTAGCACTCCTCCAGAATTTTTCCAGGCCCTCTCGGACGTTCTCCACATCGTGGTCTGTCCCCAGTAGCTCGTAGTGATACAGCTCCGGGACCTGGCATTTTGCAGAAATGATGGCTCCGGCTATGCAAAAGTCGGTGCCGAAATTTGTGTTGCCCGAGGTGATGACACCGCGGATGAAACTCCTGTTGGTTTCGTCGTTGAGAAAAGCGATGACTTGCTTAGGCACCGCGCGGCGCCGACATCCGCCGCCATAAGTCGGTGTGATCAGGACAAATGGGCTGCGAACGCGAATCATTCCGTCTTTTCGCGGATGTAAAGGGATGCGTGCTGCGGGTTGAGCAAGCTTTTGGACGAACCGGTGAGTGTTTTCAGAGGCACTGGAGAAGTACACGATTCTGGGTGACTCCTCCAGTGGGAGTTCCGTGAAAGTCAGCGGCGTCTTCGAGGATGAAGACACTCAATTACCTCCTGTGTTCAATGGGTTGAACAATAACGTACAGGAGTGAACGTGGTGTCAACAAGGTGCTGCTTACGTAAGACTGAACGTGCTTAGTAATGCAATTGAGAAGTAAAGCCGCGGCTCTGTATTAACGGCAGAAAAATCCAGCAGTTGATTTTCAAGGCGAGAAAGATAGCGGGGCTGGCAGCGGGGGTGTCTCCCCAACGAGGGGAGGTAGATTCCAGAGGCCTCTCAGCGGAGCCAAACAGGGCAAACAAAAAGGCCGCGCTTTGGAATGAACCAGTCAACGAGATGACTGGGTTTCCAAAGTGCGGCCTTTTCTACAGCGCTTAGCATCAATGCGTTATGGAATAACTACAGATGCATAGCGAAATCCACTACTTCAGTGGGCGAACACTTCCGGTGAAGTGCGGACGCTTCTTCTTGCGGTCCCATGCGACGATTTTGACTGCGCGGCCAATGTTGGAGCTGCCATCAGTCAGATCGTGTGCGGCACCCGCGCCGTCACCGGTGTGGGTGAGGGCGACATTGATCGTGGTCGGCAGAACGACTGGTGCCCCGAAGGAAATCTGGAACTCGTACGACTGACCCGGCAGAACCTGTGCCTCAGCCAGCGCGCGGGAGGCGGTGTACATGCCGTGTGCAATCGCTGCTGGCATGCCCAGAGCCTTCGCGGAGACAGAGGTGATGTGAATCGGGTTCCAGTCACCGGAAACCTTGGCCCACTTGCGGCCGGTGTTGCCAGCCAGCTTCCACTGAGCGGTGGGGAAGGGAACCTTGAACTGCTCGCGTTTGATGGTCTCGGCGCCGGACTTGATGGCCTCACGCTGTGCCTGGACCTCTTCGAAGCCCTCGGCATCCTTCAGGCGAACGCCCTTGGCCAGATACACCGACTGCTCCTCGACCAAGGTGGCGCCGGATGTGGACGATGTAACAGTTGACTCCAGAACAACCTCAGTGCCCGAGCGGTGAGCGCGGAATGCGGCAACCTTCACCGCGATATCAACTTTGCCACCGAGTGTGACAGGCGAGATTTCGCGGTAGGTGTTCTCGGTGTGGACCAGGCCCATCATCGGCAGCGGGAAATCATCCGCAGCCATTAGCTCCATCTGGATGGGCATGATTAGGGCGTGGATGTGGCCGAAGAAAGCCTGTTCAGACTTCGGGGCGCCAACGACGTCGCGGAAGTCCTGGTCACGGTCGGCATCGACAGTGACGCCCTTGACCACTAGTTCATCGACCTTGATTTCGGTGGAGTTCGGGCGCTTCTTCGCCGAACCAGCAGCTGCCTTGGCGTAGAGCGGAACCAGATTGGGAATGGCATCCAGGGTCTTAGCCATAAGTTTTCCTCTTTCCTCCTTATCGGGAGCCTATGCGGAAGCCGCGACTTCGCTTAGGCGCCGACGATGTTCTGACCGCAGACGCGCAGGACGTGACCATTGACGCCGAGAGCGCGGTCGGAGACCAGGAAGGCGATTGCCTGGGCGACATCGCCCGGCTGGCCACCCTGCTGCAGCGAGTTCACGCGTCGAGCAACCTGGCGGTTGACGAACGGAATAGCAGCGGTCATGTCGGTCTCGATGAAGCCCGGAGCAACAGCGTTGATGTTGCCGCCGCGCTTAGCGAACTCCTCAGCGTAAGCCTCGACCATTGCGATAACGCCGGCCTTAGAGGTGGCGTAGTTGGTCTGACCGCGGTTACCTGCGATACCGGAGGTGGAAGCCATGGTGGCAATACGCGGAGCCTTCTCGAAGGCCTTGTGGTTCAGCAGCTGCTCGTTCATCTTCAGCTGAGACTCGATGTTGACGGCGATGACCGAGCCCCACTTGGCGTCGTCCATGTTGGCGAACATCTTGTCGCGGGTGATGCCTGCATTGTGGATGACGATGTCCAGGCGGCCGTAGCGGGCTACAGCGGCATCGGCAATGGCGTTGCCGGCGTCGTCGGCAGTGATGTCCTGCTGCAGAGCCAGGCCACCGAGCTCGTTGGCAACCTTGGACAGAGCCTCGCCAGCCTGCGGAACGTCGATGACGATGACCTCTGCACCGTCAGCCTTGAGCTGGCGAGCGATAGCGGCACCGATACCACGGGCGGAACCGGTGACAGCGGCAACCTTGCCAGCCAGCGGCTTATCCCAGTCGGCCGGGATCTCACCAGCGTCGGAGGTGACGCGGAGGAACTGGCCGTCGATGAAGGCGGAGCGGCCGGAGAGGAAGAAGTGCAGGGAGGAAATCACGGATGGCGCGGTGACCGAGACCCCCGGAGCAACGAGGATGCCGTTAGCGGTGGAGCCGCCACGAACCTCGTGGCCGAGGGAGCGAATCAGGCCCTCGATACCACCGGCGACAGCGTTCTCAGCGATCTCGGCCGGGGTTGCGTTGTGGTGAGCATCCTTGGCGCGGGAGACGGTGACGATGCGGCCACCCTTGTCCAGCTTGCGCATGTGCTTTGCAGCAGCGAGCACTGGCCCCTGCAGCTCTGCCGGGCGCTTAGCCTCGGTGGCGACGAGGACAATGGCACCAATCTTGTCGTCAGCGGCGTTGCCGCGACGGACCTGCAGACCCCACTCAGCCAGCTGAGCTGCAACTGCGTCTGCATCTGCACCCTCGCCGGTGACGAGCACCTTGTCGTTGTTCAGCAGCGGACCGCCCGGCTTGTGGCGGCGCAGGAACGGTGGCTGCGGCAGGCCAGCGGCCTTTGCCAGTCCAGTGAGCGGACCACCGTTGACGAGTTCCTGGTACTTATCGGTCATGGAAAATTCTCCTTGAAAGTAAAAGTGTCTTTATCGGTGGTGCGCTTTTAGACGCGAGCCTCGAGAACTGCGACAACACCCTGGCCGCCTGCAGCACAAACGGAGATCAGGCCGCGAGTGGTCTTGCCGGTCTCGTCTGCCTTCTGGCGAAGCATCTTGGCGAGGGCTGCCACAATGCGGCCGCCGGTAGCGGCGAATGGGTGGCCGGCTGCCAGGGAAGAGCCCTTGACGTTGAGCTTCTCGCGCGGGATGGAGCCCAGCGGGCCTTCCAGTCCGAGCTTGGTGCGGCAGAACTCCTCGTCCTCCCATGCCTTCATGGTGGACAGGACAGTGCCGGCGAAGGCCTCGTGGATCTCGAAGAAGTCGAAGTCATCGAAGGTCCAGCCGTTGCGGGCCAGCAGGCGCGGGGTGGCGTAAGCCGGAGCCATCAGCAGGCCCTCGTCGCCATGGACGAAGTCAACTGCGGCTGCCTCGGAATCGACGACGTCGGCAAGCACCGGTAGACCGCGCTCAGCGGCCCACTCCGGGGTGGAGACGAGGACGGCGGAGGCGCCGTCGGTAAGCGGAGTGGAGTTACCAGCGGTCATGGTCGGCTCTGCTTCCAGGCCGCGGCCGAAGACTGGCTTGAGCTTGGCCAGCTTCTCCGGGGTGGAATCCGGGCGCATGTTGGTATCGCGGGAAACGCCCTTGTACGGGGTGACGAGGTCAGTGAAAAAGCCCTCGTCGTAAGCGTTTGCCATGTTCTGGTGGGAAGCGGCGGCGAGCTCGTCCTGCTCAGCACGGGTAACGCCCCACTTGGCGGTGGTGATTGCCTGGTGCTCACCCATGGACAGGCCAGTACGCGGCTCACCGGTCGACGGGGTGTCCGGAGCCAGGTCGGATGGACGAGCCTTCAGGAAAACCTTTGCCATGTCAAGAGTGGACTTCTGGCGGCTGGCCTCCAGCAGGATCTTGCGCAGACGGTCGTTGACAGCAATCGGAGCGTCGGAGGTGGTGTCCACGCCGCCGGCGATGGCGGAGTCAATCTGGCCCAGCTTGATCATGTTGGAGACAGAGTTGAGGGCTTCCATGCCGGTGGCACATGCCATCTGAATGTCGAAAGCCGGGGTGTCCGGCGCCAGTGCGGAGCCGAGGACACACTCACGGGTGAGGTTAAAGTCACGGGAGTGCTTCAGCACAGCGCCGGCGGAGACTGCGCCGAGGCGCTCGCCGCCGATACCGAAGCGGGCGACGAGACCGTCGATTGCGGCGGTCAGCATGTCCTGGTTCGACTCGTTAGCGTATTCCTTATTAGAACGAGCGAACGGAATGCGGTTACCACCGACGACGACTGCGCGGCGCAGAGAGTTATTGTTGGCCTGAGCTGCCATGTGATTGTTCCCTTCAAAATCCTTGAAGTGTGACGTGAATTACTAAATTTAGACAATACTGGTATCGGTGTTTTCTGTCACGTTTTTAGAAATATTTTTGTCCAGTCATCTACCGAGCGGGGGAGGTGAGGGGTAAACACCGTCGTCCACCTGTGAAAAATTCGATGGGCAGCACTCCGGAATCTCAAAAGTTTTCCCGCTTGACGACGGTAATTGCGTCAATCCCCACTAGTTGGGGTGGCGGCCGGAGGTATCAATAGAGTGCAAAGGCGTATGGGGGTTTAGACTTTATCGCCATGCGACCTGAACTTTCCTCGTATAACCATCTTTCCGCGGGCAAGGTCCGGGAAATCTACGAGATTGACCCTGAGACTCTGCTGCTTGTGGTCAGTGACCGTATTTCTGCCTTCGACCACATTCTGGAGACCCCGATTCCTGACAAGGGTCGAGTGCTCACCGCGATGAGCGTGTTCTTCTTCGATGAGATTGACTTCCCGAACCACATGGCTGGCCCGGCTGACGATGAGCGCATTCCGGAGGAGTGCCTAGGTCGTGCGCTGGTGTGCAAGAAGCTGGACATGCTGCCATTCGAGTGCGTCGCACGTGGCTACCTGACAGGCTCTGGCCTGGTCGAGTACAAGGAAAACGGCACTGTCTGTGGCATTGAGCTGCCAGAGGGCCTCGTCGAGGGCTCCAAGTTGCCAGAACCGATTTTCACCCCGGCCACCAAGGCCGAACTGGGCGAGCACGACGAGAATGTCTCTTTCGACGCCGTTGTGGAGTCCCTGGGGCAGAAGCGCGCCGAAGAGCTGCGCGATGCCACCCTGCGTATCTACACCCAGGCTGCTGAACTGGCTGCTGAGCGCGGCATCATCCTGGCCGACACCAAGTTCGAGTTCGGTCTCGACTCCGACGGCAATCTGGTGCTGGCCGACGAGGTTCTCACCCCGGACTCCTCCCGCTACTGGCCAGCCGACTCCTACCAGGAGGGTTCGGTTAACCCGAGCTTTGACAAGCAGTACGTCCGAAACTGGCTGACCTGCTCCAAGTCCGGCTGGAAGAAGGACGAGGGCACTCCGCCGCCAGCGCTGCCGGGTAGTGTTGTGGAAGCAACTCGCGAGCGGTACGTCGAGGCCTACGAACGACTGTCGGGCCGCCGCTTCTCGGACTGGATTGGAGAACCTGCGTGAGCGAAGTGACCTTGGACTCGGCATCCGTCGGCAAGCCTGCAAAAAAGGATTTGCCCGCACCCCGTGCACAACGGAAGCCGGTGACTCGGTCCTTCCACGGAAGGGACTTCACCGATAACTTCGAGTGGCTCCGCGATAAGGAAAACTCCGAGGTTATCGACTACCTAGAGGCTGAAAATGCCTATACGGAGGCTTTTACCTCCGATGTTGACGGCACCGCGGACGCGATTTTTAAGGAGATCAAGTCGCGTGTGCAGGAGACCGACATGTCGGTCCCAACTCGCCTTAACGGCTGGTGGTACTACTCGCGCACGCAGGAGGGCAAGTCCTACGGGATGAGCTGTCGCGTGCGTGCGGAGGCCGGTGACGGTCTTGCCGCGTGGACGCCGCCGACCATCGCCGACGATGCCCCAGCACCAGGAGAACAGGTCATCCTGGATGCCAACGAGCTGGCCGAAGGCCACGATTTCTTCGCCCTCGGCGCAGCGAGCGTCTCCGCGGACGGCAATCTGCTGGCCTATTCCACCGACGTCACAGGCGACGAACGCTACACGCTGCGCGTAAAGGATCTGCGCACGGGCGAACTGCTTGACGACGAAATTGCGGGCATCGCCGCAGGTGCTACCTGGGTCGGCTCGGAGTGGATCTTCTATCAGAAGGTCGACGAAGCCTGGCGGCCGGATTCCGTGTGGCGTCACCGCGTGGGCACCTCCACCGAGGATGATGTCTGTGTCTTCCATGAGCCCGATGAGGCCTACTGGGTTGGAGTTGGCACGGTACGCAGCGAAAAGTACCTGATTATTGAGAGCTCCTCGAAGATTACTTCCGAGGTTTGGTACCTGGACGCCAGTGACCCGACCGGTGAGTTCACCTGCGTGCGCCCGCGTGAGGCCGGTGTTGAATACGACATCGATCACGCCGTCATTAGCGGCCGGGATATGTGGCTGATTACACACAATATGACTGGTTCGAACTTCGCACTGGCCATGGTGCCGGCGGGGTCTTTCGACAGCATTTCGGATCTCACTGAGCTGGTTCCGCACCGGGATGACGTCCGCGTTGAGGGCGTCGACTGCTTCGCTGGGCACATCGCGTTTGGTTACCGTCGTGGCGGTATTGGCCGTGTGGCGCTGGCGGTATTGGATCAGGATGAGGATGGTGCTGGCTCCGCTGGTGATGCCTCTGATACAAGCCATGCTGCTGCTCCAGTGCCAGCGTCCGCTGTGAACTTCGTCGAGCTCGACTTCGACGAAGAGCTCTACTCTGCAGGCACTACCGGCAATGCTGAATGGGACACCCCGGTGTTGCGCTACGCTTACGGCTCCTTCACCACGCCGTCGCAGCTTTGGCAGATTGATATTGCCTCGGGCAAGCGGGTGCTGCTCAAGGAGCAGAAGATTCGCGGGAAGTTTAATCGCGGTGATTACGTCGCCAAGCGTGAATGGGTGAGTGCAGCCGACGGTGCCCAGATTCCGGTATCGATTATCCACCGCGCGGACCTGGACCTGAGCAAGCCGAATCCGACGCTGCTCTACGGCTACGGTTCCTATGAAGCCTCGATGGATCCTGGCTTTTCCATCGCGCGACTGTCGCTGCTGGATCGTGGGATGATTTTTGTCATTGCACACGTCCGCGGTGGTGGCGAAATGGGCCGCGGCTGGTGGGAGAACGGTCGCGCAACCACGAAGAAGAACACATTCACTGACTTCGTCGCCGTCGCTGACTACCTGCTGGATTCTGGGTGGACCACACGCGAGCAGCTGGTAGCACTCGGCGGTTCGGCGGGCGGCATGCTGATGGGCGTGGTCGCGAACATTGCTGGCGATAGGTTCGCGGGCATTCAGGCCGTGGTCCCGTTTGTCGACTGCCTGACATCCATGCTGATGCCAGAGCTGCCGCTGACCGTGGTGGAGTGGGATGAGTGGGGCGATCCCTACCACGACCCGGAGGTCTACGACTACATGGCCTCCTACGCGCCGTACGAGAACATCTCGGCCGATGCGAAGTACCCGAAGATTCTCGCGATTACTAGTTTGAACGACACCCGCGTGCTCTACGTGGAGCCGGCAAAGTGGATCGCCAAGCTGCGCGAGGTTGTCGGAGGTCAGCCGGGGCAGTTCCTGCTCAAGACCGAGATGTCCGCAGGTCATGGTGGTGTTTCCGGTCGTTACGAACGCTGGCGTCAGACTGCCTTCGAGTACGCCTGGATTGTCCACACTGCTGGTGCGGTGGAGTAACGGCATGGATATGCGCACGCTGCTGGCAGCGCAGGGTTTTGACACCGATTCGCTTTCCGACGATCAGTTGGCCGTCTACCACACCCTTTTTCGGCGGCGGGATGTGCGCCGCGAATTCGCCGGAGAAGTGGTGGACAGGGAGCGATTGATGCGCGTGTTGGCGGCGGCCCACGCCGCCCCATCAGTGGGGCTGTCCCAACCATGGGACTTTCATATCATTCAGAGCCCGGACCGCCTGCGGCAGTTTGCCGACCACGTAGCCGGACGCCGCGCTGAATTCGCGGCCAAGCTCGAAGGCGAGCGGCGTGAGACCTTCAATCCGATTCAGATTGAAGGAATTGTGGACTCGGGAACGGGCATCGTCGTCACCTATGACCCGACCCGTGGCGGCAAGAACATTCTCGGCCGCGACACCGTCGATGACACCGGCCTCATGTCAGTCGCGCTGGCTATTCAGAATTTGTGGCTGGCCGCTACAGCAGAGGGGCTCGGCGTCGGCTGGGTCAGTTTCTACCATGAGGATTTTCTGGCTGACTTTGTCGGTGTCGAGGCGCCCGTGCGCCCGGTGGCTTGGCTGTGCATTGGTCCGGTAACGCACCTGGCAGCGGAGCGTGACTTGGAGAAGTTCGGTTGGCGCAAGGGACTGGCGCTCGATGAGGTTGTGCATTGGGGATAATCCGCGCTGCAGACGCGAATTGATGCCCTGCGATGGCGCTTTTTTGAACTCTTACTTGAAAGGCTTCTGAGTATTCTCCAAGCCTTGTCCTCTCCGTTACCAAAAATTTACATACGCCTGTTTTTGTTGAATCCATGGCAGGCAGTGGGGTGCAAGAACAGATTCGGACGACCGACCAGGTCATTCGTCCAGCGGGCAAAGAGCTCGTAACTGTTGACGGTGGTGTGGTCGGTTCGCCGCTTTTGGTGTCGGTGTCGGGTTTGCGCGATGGCACATTGCTCGATGTCGCTCGTTTCGTGGCAGCGATGGAACAGCGCGGTATTACGCCGTCTCTGCTGGTAGCGCCGCATGCGGGTAAGAACTGGTCGTTGCGGGAAGCTCCGGCGGTGCTGGATTGGCTCCGCCGTCGTAGCGATGACGGCATCGAGATTGTTCTCGCGGGGTTCGATCAGTCGGTTCGAGGCCGAGGCGCGGAATTTGCGTCGTTAAGCGAACATGAAGCGCGCTTGCGCCTGACTGCCGCAACGCGCCAGATGCGTGCGATGGGTTTTGAGACGGATGTCTTTGCACCGCCGAAGTGGACCATGTCGCCAGAGACCATGAACGTGCTGCCGGAGCTGGGCTTCCGTGTTGCAGCGGACCGAAATGGGGTCCGCGACCTGACCACTGGTGCTGTTGATCCAACTCGCGTGCTGGCTATCGGCGAGGGCTTCGGCGGCGCCGGTTGGTGGCGCCGCGCGGTGCGCTCCTCAGTGCAGCGCTCGCTGGAGAAGGGCCGCGCGGTGCGTATCTCCGTTAACGCTTCGAAACTGCGGGAGCACAAGCTGCGCCAGGATGTTGTCGGCATCATTGACCAGGCGGTCGATGGGGGTGCGCAGCCGGTCAACCACTCTTCGGTGCCGCTGGGCCGCGAGTTCTTTGAAGGCATGGAGCAGGTAGGCTAGTCGTCCCCTCTGACGGCTATCGTGGGACTGCCCTAGTGTGGGGTTTATGAGCAATCTCTTCGACATCCCAGTGACCACCATCGACGGCAACGAAGCAACGATGAGCGACTGGGCAGGCCACGTTCTGCTTATCGTCAACACCGCCTCGGAGTGCGGTTTCACGGATCAGTACGACGATCTGCAAGGACTTTTCGACGAACTCGCACCCCGAGGCTTCTTCGTCCTCGGTTTCCCCTGCAACCAGTTCGGCGGGCAAGAGCCCGGCAGTGCCGAGGAAATCAAGCAGTTCTGCCAGCGCGAATTCGGCGTTACCTTCCCGCTCTTCCAAAAGACGGAGGTCAACGGCGCTGGCGCTCACCCACTGTACAAGCTGCTGAAGGAAACCCCGGACGCCGACGGCGAGGCTGGGGACGTGAAGTGGAACTTCGAAAAGTTCGTTATCTCGCCCGAGGGGGAGGTCATCGGCCGTTTCCGCTCCAAGGTCTCGCCTGACGACGACGCTCTGCGCGACCTCATTGAGGAAAATCTGCCTATTTAAACTTGGCTATTTGGTGGCGTCCAGCGGTGCTTGCTCGAAGTAGCCCGTGGCACCGTAGCCCACGATGCCACCTCGGTTGCGCAGGGTCATGCTAGCTAGACCGACCTTGCCAAGCTCATCGCCACCGATGGTGACCCAGTCACCCTGAACCGCGACAACCATGTTGGCGTGCACCCCAAGGCCTGCGGGGTAGCGGTAGAAAATGATGTCACCCACCTGAGGAGAGAAGTCCTTGTCGGTGACGAAAGCATCATGTGCCTTGTAGGCATCCATGAGCTGTTCGACATCCGTAACCAGCCATGGGTTCTCGGTTGCGGCAGCCGAATCCTCGGGCGTATCAAAGACCGGAACACCCGCGGACGCGAGCAGCAATGACAAGAATGGCGCAGTCCAGGAACCGGAGCAGTCGACCGTGTTGCCGAATGCGTCAAGGTTTGGATTCAGTTTCGAAGTCTCGTTCGCAGCCGCAGGTGCAGAACCCGGCCTGGTGGCAGCAGCGGCGGCGACGGCATCTGCATCAGCAGTTGGGTCTGCGTCTGAATTCGGGTGCTCGCCGACCTTGGGGATAACGCTGCGGATGTCGTCATCAGTAGCGCCACACGCCAGGCCGAAGTAAACCTCAGGGGAGGGCTGCTCCTCGTACTGATAGCGCGCAACATCCTTCAGAGCCTGCTGATAGTAAGGGCGGTCTGCCTCGGTGCGGGGGAACGTGCCACCACGCCACGCTAGAACATTGATAGGACCGAAGAGCGTGAACCACCCGGCGAAGAGGAATACCGCCGTCAGTACCAGGATGGACACAGGCGGGATAGCGGCGCGAACACGTTGCAGCATGCTCGGTGAGGATGCGTTCTCCTGGCCGTCGTCAAGCGATGGTGAGGAAGACTCAGACCGTGCTGCGTGAGGCTGCTGTGCGGGCACAGGCGCGGGTGAATCGGTGGTCATATCTTCCCAGGATAGTAGGCGGCGCTGCGGTCGTCCTTGGCGAGTGCGTCTGAGCCGTACGTAATGGCCTAGTCTGCGGCTCCTGCTGCGGAAGAGGGCGTGCAGTTAAACTGTGGTTCATGACTTCACCCGACATGCGTAACGAGGCCGAGCACGACCCTCGTGAGGATCTGCCGAGCTTCCTGCGTGAGCCGGACAAAATAGACAAGCTTCTCTATGCATCGCTGATGCTGGTTGCCGTGTACGGCTTTGCAATCATCCCGTTCCGTGCGGTCTTGCTGCTCAAGTACACGTTCTTGCACACATGGCTGACAGGATCGAATCTGTCGGTGCTGATTCTCGCGTCGGAAAACGAGGACCGGCCGCTCCTCCTCTTCGCTGTTGTAGTGATTGCGGCGCTTTCGACAATCAAGTTCATGCCGTTCTTCTACTGGATGGGCAAGAAGTGGGGCACGGAATTCATCACGATGAGTTTCGGCGGACACCCACCGCGATGGTTTAAGAAGATGGAGAACTTCATCTATGAACGCATCGGGCTGAGTGTGCTGGCATCGTTTGTGCCATTCTCGCCGATTCCGGCCACGATTGTCGTGGCCATCGGTGGTATTGCGAAGGTGCGCGGCTGGGTAGTAGGCGTGTACCTCTTCCTCTGTGCCGCAATGCTCAAGTGCTTCTACCTGTACTTGGGCCTGAAGTTTGGCCCAAGCATCCAGGGCTCCCTGCAGACGATTGACCGGTACGTCACCTACATCACCTTCGCGCTGATTGGCTGGATGTTCCTATCCATCTGGTGGAAAAACAGGAAGCCGGGTAGCCAGGCGGCTTAATCCTGTTCGCGCTCAATCAGCGGCAGCGGGCTGTACTTGTCACGCAATGCCTTCAGTGACAGATCGTGAGCGTGCAGGCGCTTGTCCTCATCCGTCGTCGGCTGGAAGTGCGGTACCGGCTGCGGGTTGAAATCGTCATCAATTGCGACATACGTCATGGTCGAATGCAGTGCCTTGCGCAGGCCGCCGACACCCTTGCGGGGCTCACAGCAGTAGACCTGCACCGACAGGTGCATCGAGGTCGTGCCTGTACGCAGGATGCGTGCGCGCACCTCAACCAGGTCGCCAATGTGGATTGGGCTGTAGAAGCGAATACCACCTGCGTAGACAGAAATGGTCTGGCGCCCTGCCCAGTTGGTGGTAACTGCCGTCGCAGCCTCGTCGATCCACTCCATGGCGGTGCCGCCGTGGACGTTTCCGCCCCAGTTGACATCGGTCGGCTTTGCCAGGAAACGTGTGGTCAGTTCGGGTGCGGAAGAGTCCGCGGAGTAGGTCTGCGCGCGCATGCTGGCTTCGATGTCGCGGCGGAGCTCAAAACGGGAAAGAGCGGCTTTCTCAACGCGCTCTTCTTCCTCTGTTTGCGGCACCCACTTCGGCACCGGAGTCGACTTACCGTTTTCATCCATGGCCACGAAGATCACCAGGCAGTCAGCTGCGCGGGTGAACTTGCCCTCGCGCGGATCAGCCGAGAGCACTTCGTTGACGATGTGCATGGAACTGCGACCGGTATGCGCAATCTTGGAGCGCACCTCGACAATGTGGCCGCTGGGAATCGGGCGAGTGAAGTGAATGTGACCGAAGTACGCAGTCACGCAGTAGCGTCCCGACCAGCCGGTCGCGCAGGCGTAAGCGGCCTTGTCAATCCACTGCAACACACGGCCGCCGTGGACAGAATTGGTTCCGGCCATAATGACATCGGTCGGCGATGCCATAAAACGGAGTACAAGAGATGGTGACGCTGGAGCATGCACCTGTTCAGCTTTTTCAGTTGACTGCGTATCCATATATGAAAGCATAACTCTAGGATGAGGTTATGGTATCCAAAATCTCGCCTTTCGACGTTCGCAGCGCTCTTTCCACCGCCGCACCCTGGGCGGCGCAACGGCTTCTCGGCCGCGAATTGCTATCTGACCAAGAGGCTGCCTCCTTCATCGGGCCGGATGGGGCGCAGGGGTCGTCGTTAAGCCGTGCGAGCCTTGCCAAAGCGGTGCGTCTGTCCGTGCGGATGCTCGCCCAAGAGGCTCCGGGGCATAGCGTCGAGGTGCGCGTGCCGCCCTTCGTCGCGGTCCAGTGCATTGAGGGCCCCAGGCACACGCGCGGTACGCCGCCCAATGTCGTGGAGATGTCGCCGGAGATTTGGCTGGGACTCGCGTGCGGAATGATCACGTTAGAGCAGGTGCAGGCGCACATCGATATGTCGGGCACGCGCGCGGCGGAAATTGGGAATCATCTGCCGGTGGCGCGCATTTCTTAAAGCCCGTGGGGGGATGCTGAATTGGTGCCTAGGCGGGTGGGGCTATTAGTGTGAATGTCGTGGCCGATACCAACATTTCAGGTGCACCAAAGTCCAAACTTTTGCCAATTTCGCCTTACGACGATCTGGGAGAGACATCCCCGCGCGAAGAATGTGGCGTTTTTGGCGTTTGGGCACCTGGCGAAGACGTGTCCAAACTCACCTACTATGGCCTGTTTGCCCTGCAGCATCGCGGCCAGGAAGCCGCCGGTATCGCAGTCGGCGACGGCGACCAAATTCTCGTATTCAAGGACCTGGGCCTTGTTTCCCAGGTTTTTGATGAGCAGACGCTCGACGCTCTGAAGGGGCACGTAGCGGTGGGGCACACGCGCTACACCACCGCCGGCGCTCCTGCGTGGGAGAATGCACAGCCGATGTTCCAGATGGCCTCTGACGGCACGGACATCGCGCTGGGGCACAACGGCAACCTGACCAACCACCTCACGCTGTTCCATGAGGCGGTCGACAAGGGTTTACTGCGTGAAGAGGGCGAGCTGCCCAGTGACTCCGCAATCATGACCACTTTGCTTGCCGACGAAACCGGCAAGATTGACCACCCCGAAGATTACGGCTGCAGCACCAATGTAGAAGCGGCCGCGATGGCACTGCTGCCGCGTTTGAAGGGTGCTTTCTGTCTTACTTTCACCGATGGCGAGACGCTGTACGCCGCGCGTGACCCATACGGTGTGCGCCCGCTGTGCCTGGGGCGCCTGTCCGGTGGCTGGGTAGTCGCATCCGAGACTTGCGCGCTGGATATCGTCGGTGCATCGTTCGTTCGCGAGATCGAGCCAGGCGAGATGGTGACCATTGATGCTTCCGGTGTGCGTTCGCAGCGTTTTGCCGAGACCACCCACGCTGGATGCATTTTTGAGTACGTCTACCTGGCCCGCCCGGACTCCAACATCCGTGGTCGCTCCGTCAACGCGGTGCGTCTTGAGCTGGGCCGCCAGTTGGCACGTGAGTTCCCGGCTGACGGTGACCTGGTGATGCCGGTGCCGGAATCCGGTACCCCGGCCGCTGTTGGCTACGCCCAGGAATCGGGCATCCCGTTTGGTCAGGGGCTGACCAAAAACGGCTACGTGGGGCGTACCTTCATTCAGCCTTCGCAGACGATTCGTCAGTTGGGTATCCGACTGAAGCTGAACCCACTGAAGGAAGTTATCGCCGGTAAGCGCTTGGTCGTGGTCGATGACTCCATCGTCCGCGGCAACACTCAGCGTGCCCTGATTCGCATGCTGCGTGAGGCTGGTGCGAAGGAAGTGCACGTGCGCATCGCCGCACCGCCGGTGAAATGGCCGTGCTTCTACGGCATTGACTTCGCTTCCCCGGGCGAGTTGTTGGCCAACGGTGTCGATGAGAATGACATTGTCGCCGGTATCGCAACCGCGATTGGTGCCGACAGCCTGGGATTTGTCTCTATCGATGGCATGGTCGCCGCTTCCGAGCAGGCAAAGACCGAAGTCTGTTGTGCGTGCTTCGATGGCAAATACCCGCTGGGGCTGCCGGAGGGCAATCCGAATGCGGCAGCGGTGGAAAGGATGCAGGCAGCCCAGGCTGCCAAAGCCGCAACGAGCAATTAGCCTCGAAACCTCCTTAGAATGAACTACGAGAACTGAACCGAGAACGAAGCGCAAGCGGTGCTGTGGATTGCAGCCGTTGCTTTGTTCCCGGTCCGCCAATACTCCCGGATACGGCAGTAACGCCGCCCGGGGGAGAAAGTTTAAAGCGAGAGCCTCTAATGACCGAGAACGTTTCTGGTGCTTCCTACGCTGCAGCCGGTGTCGACATCGAAGCCGGCGACCGCGCCGTTGAACTATTCGCCCCGATTGCCAAGAAGGCCACTCGCCCAGAGGTCCGTGGCGGGCTCGGCGGTTTTGCCGGCCTGTTTGCACTGGGCAACTACGAAAAGCCGCTGCTGGCCGCATCCTCCGATGGTGTGGGGACCAAGTTGGCCGTGGCGCAGGCCGTCGGCAAGCACGACACCATTGGCCTGGACCTGGTCGCCATGGTCGTCGATGACCTGGTTGTGTGCGGCGCCGAGCCGCTGTTCCTGCAGGACTACATTGCAATTGGCAAGGTCGTGCCGGAGCACGTCGCCGAGATCGTTTCCGGCATCGCCGAGGGTTGTGTCCAGGCGGGTTGCGCGCTCCTGGGTGGCGAGACTGCAGAGCACCCGGGTGTGATGGAACCGGGTGAGTACGATGTCTCAGCTACCGGCGTCGGTGTCGTGGAAGAGGACAAGCTTCTCGGCCCGGACCGCGTGCGTGAGGGCGATGTCATTATCGCCATGGAGTCCTCTGGACTTCACTCCAATGGCTACTCGCTGGCTCGCTACGTTCTCCTGGAGAAGGCCGGTCTGGAGCTCGACGGTTATGTCGAGGATTTCGGGCGCACCCTCGGTGAGGAGCTGCTGGAGCCAACCAAGATTTATGCGAAGGATTGCCTGGCTCTCATGAACGAGGCCGAGGTCCGCACTTTCTGCCACGTCACCGGTGGTGGATTGGCTGGCAACATGGTTCGCATCATGCCGGAAGGCCTGACCGCCGACATGAGCCGCGCAACTTGGACCCCGGGTCCGATTTTCAAGACCATTGCTGAGCTCGGCAACGTCTCCCGCGAGGAGATGGAGAAGACCTTCAACATGGGTGTTGGCATGGTTGCGATTGTTTCCGCAGAGGACCGCGATCGTGCCCTGGCTCTGCTGACTGCCCGCCACATCAACGCTTGGGAGCTGGGTACTGTCCGCAAGAGCGAGGCTGGCGAGGACGGGGCTGTTTTGCGCGGCAGCCACCCGCGCTTCTAAGCGTCGGCCGGCCGTCGGTTTACTGCGACGGGCGGCCGGGGACTGGGCCGGCTGGTCTGCCGTGGAGGGCGGCCTACTGATGCGACGGGGCGGTCTAGATTCTGGGTTGCACAACGGAGATCCCAGAAAACCACGGGCTGCAAATGTGAAACTGTATGAGTTTATG
>NZ_KV809141.1:0-1014 GCF_001812455.1 Corynebacterium sp. HMSC076C10 | reverse complement strand
TTCACACATAAAGCGAACCCCCAGGTCACAATGCCCTTTTCTAAAGCGCATCAGCACATTAACAGCCACAAACCATCCAACTACAACATGCACGAGGCAGTAAGTGGAGCGCACTGCATCTAATTCCCACTACAGCTCTGGAACCCGACCGAGCGTAATCACATTCGATGATTCTAAAGACAACGCTCCAACTGAAGGAGTCGGCAGTCTTTACAAGGCGAAATTGATTCATCCGCAAGTTCGAGGATGTTCCCGATGATGGTGGGCAAATGCTCATTGAGGGAATAGACCGCACGCCCCGGCAGGTTATCGCGAACCTATTGGACTGGATGGAATTACTGCTTAGCTGAAAGCGGAAAGAGCAAGCGGACAAAGAGGTGGTGACTGAAGCTCCTAGTTTCAAATGCGATTAGCTAGGTAGCTTGTACGAGTCTTTCTACCAACACTGGGAGCTGGTACCACCCCGAGATCTGATTAATCGATTCGAGGTTCTACTCGCCGAGGTAATCCAACTGGTACCCTGACTGGCCGAAGCAGAGCTGTTTGAGTCTGAGCAGCGAGCGTGGGCGTCTTCCACTCCGTCAGTATGACCGGTGTGGAAGTGGGTACATATCAACACTGTTGCCCCCCTCACTACGTTTCGTACTAAGATAAGGACATGGGAGAAACTCGCTGCTTGCTAGTTGATTGACTCAACCACGTCGACCCCTGTCTTGAGCACAAAGCAAATTTGACCGGCTCTAACAACATGGTTGATCCGAGCCGTTCATTGGAATGACTAGAGGTGCTGCATCGACTCTTTGGCTAGTTGCCGGTATGCACCAGTAATCGTTGTACGACCGACGTATTTGATTCTGATTTGCTCGTAGGTTTGCTGCCGGTCGACTAAAGGTTTGCATATCCGCCGCGATCAAACCGACCTAATGGCAAACCGTCCTAAGCCGGAAGAGACCATCAGCACTAAAACGCGAGTTAATTCTGTTTACCTGTGGGTAACAAAAAGTGGGCCGCAGC
>NZ_KV809140.1:0-1309 GCF_001812455.1 Corynebacterium sp. HMSC076C10 | reverse complement strand
GGGTTAAGTAGCAGAATGTGTGTCTGATTCTTGCGATTTCCGCAGATCAGACTATACAAATCGGGCTTGAATAAGGATTTAGTCCTTATTCGGGCCCGTTTCTCGTTCAATCCGCCGGAACGGCGCTTCAGTGTGGTAGCTGGATGCTGGTTAGCTTTGCCGGTGACACCAAACAGACCACGATGCCCCGTATGTACTGGGCAAATGAAGAAAAACGGCACCACCACAAAAGGAACGACTAGATGGCGGTGCCAGAACCCTGACTGTGGATCTTCCACCACCTACCGTCGGCCTGATCTGACTACAACCCGCGACTTCAAAGCGTTTCACCGATACGTGACCTCCACGAGGTCACTAACCGAGATCGCCTGCGATGCCGGAGTCAGCAGATGGATCCTCGACCGCCGATTCGAACCGTTATGGCTCATCGATGTTCCCAACACTCCAGACCCCAACAGGGTCTACGACCAGATCTTCATCGACGGCATCTACACCGACGCCGGCTGCCTGCTCGTAGCAGCAAGCCACGACCACGTCATCGCCTGGCACTGGGCCAAACGCGAGTCAGCCCACGCCTACACACAACTGCTGCGTGGTATCGCCGAACCGTTATGCGTCGTCCTCGACGGCGGCCAAGGCGCCTACTCAGCGATCAAAGCCTGCTGGCCCACGACCATGATCCAGCGCTGCCTCGTCCACGCCCAACGCGTCATCCGTCGCTACACCACATCACGGCCCCGCACCGACGCTGGCAAAGCGATCTATGCCCTAGCTTTGAAACTGACCAAGATCACCACCTTGGACCAAGCACGCGACTGGACACTACGCCTGCACGACTTCGGAGTGGTCTACAAGGATTTCCTGAACGAGAAAACACCCGTACCCAAAGAGCGCCGCACCCCCAGCCACCAATGGGAATTCACACATATCCGGGTCCGAAAGGCATACAACTCGCTTTTGCACTTATCGCGCAACAACTGGCTGTTTGCCTATCTCCAACCCCCGCCAGAAGCACTCGAACCGGCCCGGTGGGCAGCAACCACAAACAGCCTAGAAGGCGGAGTCAACGCCGGGCTCAAACGCATCGCTGATGCCCACCGCAGCAGATCCGGGGAACGACAACGCAAGATGCTCGAGTGGTACCTGCACTCGAAAACGCAGCTGCCTGACGACCCACTCGAGATCGCCAGGCAGTGCAATTACGGACAAGATCAACTCGCCAAAGTTCCAGACCTTGTCCCAGAAGACCACAACACAGCCGACCAAGAAACAGGACGACCAGCCTTCTACGACAACGCTATCCCAACCG
>NZ_KV809139.1:0-41460 GCF_001812455.1 Corynebacterium sp. HMSC076C10 | reverse complement strand
CCGACACCACTCTGCGATTGGCGGCGTACCCTTCGACCGACTCAACAACGTCCCTGGACATCACAACTAGAGAGCACCCCTCGCCCACCTCGGCAGGGGCATTTATTGCCCTTATCAATACGCGGAGGGTAGGCTTGCCTTAGTTTACGCTTTACTCTGGTCAGCGCGGTGGGGTTCCCTGTTTTTCGCCGCGCCTGCGCCGGAACTCCCAAACAGAATCAGAGGTTCACATGTCCACGACGCAGGGCGCTTTCCGACGGAGCCTGCTTCCCCGCTCTATTGTTTTAGCTTCGGCAATCGTAGTGAGTACGGGATTTTTACCCGCAGTCCCCGCATCGGCACAGTCACTGCCATCGATTGGACAGCTCGGCGGTTCGCTCCCCGGCATCGGCGACCTTCTCGGCGGCAGCACCGATCAGTCTGAGCGCCAGCTCTCCGTGACCCCTGCCACCGATCTGTCCGACGGCGCCACCGTGACCATCAAGGGAGTCGGCTACCCCGCTAACGCAAATATTTACCTGGCCCAGACAATCGAGAAGCCAAAGTCGGGCTACCCTTCGACCTACGGCGAAGCGGCCAAGGTCACGGTTGGCGCGGACGGAAGTTTTACGCAGGAGATGAAGGTCGCGACCAGCTTTGGCGATGTCGACTGCACCTCTACCCAGTGCTACGTAGCCTCCTTTACTGCGTTCCCTAATCTTTCTGACCGCAGCAATGACCAGTGGGTCCCCATCACCTTCAAGGCGGGTGCTACTTCCCAGGCTGCTCAATCGCAGGGTTCCACCGGCGCGGCGCCGAGCGGTGGCCAGAGCGCTGGTTCGGGCTCCCAGTCACAGTCGGGCTCGCAGTCACCGTCGCAGTCACGGGGTAACGCATCGGTGAGCCTGTCCAAGACCTCAGACTTGAACCCGAGCGGCGACACCATTCGAGTCGAAGGCAAGGGATTCAAGACCTCTGGACCGGGCATCTACGTCGGTATCGCGCAAAATGACCAGATGGATGTGACCAACGCCGATTCCTTCGGCCCGGATACCCAGTTTGTGTCTACTTCTCGCGGCAACCTGAAGTCCGACGGCAGCTTCAGCGTGGATCTTCCGGTCAGCGCGAAGTTCGGCACGGCAGACTGCATGCAGAACGCTTGCTCGGTCTACACCATTGCTGCTCACGGTTCTTCCGACCGCAGCCAGGACACGGCGACCTCGGTATCGTTTGCCGGCGGAGCTGCCAAGCAGGACGCTACCCTGCCCTCCGGCGGTGGCTCCTCACAGTCCGCAGGCAGCGCAAGCTCCGGCACCAGTGGCAGCACAGGGTCTAGTGGAACGAGTAGCACCAGCGCTTCCAGCGGCTCCAGCAGCTCCAACGGCAGCAGCTCCTCGACCGGCACCCCGTCGGTAAGCCTGTCCACCACGGAACTGAACCCGTCGGGCAGCACCGCAATTACCGTCTCCGGCAGCGGATTCAAGACCAGCGGCAACGGCATCTACGTCGCAGTGGCTGAGAAGAACAAGTTCTCCACCACCAACGCTGATGCTTTCTCCGCCGCTGAGTTTGTCCGCACCTCCCAGATGTCCTCCGACGGCAGCTTCTCCACAACGCTCAATGTCGAGGCCGTCACCTCGGCCGCCAACTGCGTCGAAAATGACTGCGCGCTCTACACCTTTGCTGCTCACGGTTCCTCCGACCGCAGCCAGGACACGGCCACGAACCTCAGCGTCGGCGGCTCCGCCAAGGAACGCGAAGAAGCTGTGAAGGCCGGTGCCTCCAAGACCGGAGAGTCCAAGGCCAGCGGCTCATCCAAGGCATCTGGCAAGGCTTCCGCAAAGTCCAACGCTTCCGGCAATGGCCTCGACGAAGTTGATGTGCAGACTCAGCAGGCCGCGACCAACTCTCCGCTCCAAACCGCCGCAGTCGCCGGAACCGGCGCAATCCTGGGCGCGCTAATCTTCGGTGCCGGCATCTTGGTCGGTCGCCGTCAGAAGTCCGTCGATTAGCACGGCGCCG
Source organism: Corynebacterium sp. HMSC076C10 (assembly GCF_001812455.1). Taxonomy (NCBI): domain Bacteria; kingdom Bacillati; phylum Actinomycetota; class Actinomycetes; order Mycobacteriales; family Corynebacteriaceae; genus Corynebacterium; species Corynebacterium sp. HMSC076C10. The sequence continues at coordinate 39,459 of NZ_KV809139.1, read as the reverse complement.
GGCTAGTCCAAGCGTACGACGGCGATTGCGTAGTCGCCGTCGTGCGAGATGCTTAACGACGGCCCCAGCTGCCACTCCTGATCGTGGAAATGGCGGCTCACAGCCCCGTGGAGACTGATGCTCACGCGACCGTAGGCATCCGGCTGCACCTCTATTTCCCGCCAGTCCAGCTGATCGCGCGCAATCGGCGGTTGGCTGCCGAAGAGAGTCTGCGACCAGGCCTTGATGAAGGCTTCCTTCGCAGCCCAGCGGCCCGCTAAGTGACGCGCCAGAGCGCCGCCGACTGCTCCGCGGCGCCTAGCTACCAGTAGCTCCGCAGGTGTGAAAACAGCCTGCGCGAACTGACTTCCTGGCATATTCAGCTGCTCTTCGAAGCCCGGAATATAGACGAGGTCTACGCCAATCATGGCTGGAGGACACCATCGATCAGACGGGCGCCGTCGGAAAGCAGAACTGCCTTTTCCAATGCAGCGGGTGAACCGAACCGACCACCGTCCGCCAGGTTTCGCTCGCGTGGACGCTCGTAGAGAGCTTCCCCACCGTAAATAGCCTCATCAATGCGACGCAGACCAGCCGCTTCGCGGTTGTGCGCCGCGGACCGCCAACGCTCCGCAGCCTCAGCGCCATCGTGCTGCACTATCGCTTGGTAGAAAGCTTCCGGATGGACGACTGCCACCAGTGCCGAGACATGTCCGAACCCGAGCGAGGTAACAAAGCCAGCCTTCAGCGGCAACGTATTGCCGAAATTGACTGCCTTCGTTGGCCATACCAGACGCGAATGCGCAGCCAATGCGGGATCGACGCAGTCCAGCGATCGATTACCTGGCACAATGCCGCTGCGCAATACCTGGGTCAGACCAATGATCTGGAACGCTGCAGCACCACCCTTAGCGTGTCCCGTCAGCGATTTCTGAGAGACCACCAACAGCGGGTTAGAGCGCTCGCGACCGAGTTCATCTGCAATGCGTTCATGCAGTTCGGACTCATTTGGGTCGTTGGCATTGGTCGAGGTGTCGTGCTTGGACAACACCGCGACCTGATCCGCAGTGACATCGAGTGCTGCAAGGGCGCGAGCCAACCGAGACTTCTCGCCGCCCTGAGCGGCCGCTAGCGCGCCCAAACCCGGCGCCGGAATGGATGTGTGCGCGCCGTCGGCGAAGGACTGGGCGTATGCGACGACACCGAGCACGGGGAGCCCCATGTCACGGGCGATGTCTCCGCGAGCCAACAGCACCGTGCCACCGCCTTGCGATTCCACAAAACCTCCGCGTCGACGATCGTTCGGCCTGGAGAAGTACTCATGCTCGATGCCTTTGTTTTCCATGGTGGCGGAGTCAGCTGTGGCGGCCATGTCGCCGAAACCTGTGATTCCCTCTGTGGATAGGTCATCAAAGCCACCCGCGACAACAAAATCTGCCTTACCCAGGGCAATCTTGTCGACGCCCTCCTCCACCGACACCGCTGCCGTCGCACAGGCTGCCACAGGGTGAATCATCTGCCCGTAGCCACCGACATACGACTGCATAACGTGGGCGGCAATAACATTTGGCAATGCCTCTTGCAGGACGTCATTGGCTCGCGGTTGCCCCAGCAGACCGTCGATGTAAAGACTGCGCAGCGACTCCATCGCACCAATACCTGTGCCCTGTGTCGACGACACTCGCGCCGGGTTGACCGCTTCCAGCAGCTGCGCTGGGCTGAAGCCCGATGACAAGAAGGCATCGACAGTACAGACAATGTTCCACAAGCTCACGCGGTCCAGATTGTCCATCATGTCTGCCGGAATACCGTAGCGTGCCGGGTCAAAGCCCTGCGGAATTTGACCGCCAACATAGCGGCTCATCGCCATTCGGCGTGGAACCTGAACTGGCATGCCAGCGGCCCGTGTCACAAGCCACTGCCCTGTCTCGGCATCGAAGCTCGCAGTGGTGTTGTCCGGGTTGGAACTGACAAAAGTCTCCGCTGCCGCGCGGTCACGCACAGCAAAGCTCAACGCACGATCCAGGTAGACCGTGGTCAGCTCAGTCATCGTATTGTCAACCAAATCGCCATCATCGGCGTAACGACGCACACCAACTCGCGCCAGCACTTCATCGCGGTAGCGCGTAGCAATATCGCTTTCTGCCAACGGTTGCCCATCGGCGTCACGCCAGCCACCCTCATACGAAATCAACCCCATTGACCAGGCTAATTCCACAATTCCTGCTGCAGAGATATCATCAACTTCAGCCTCAAAGCGCGTCCGGGAAGAACCGTACGGCCCAAGCTCACCGGCGCCCACAATGACCACCATGTCCTCCAGAGCCGCTGCGATGTCACCAAAGGTCGGTGTTGTCTGCGCAATTGGTCGGCGTGGGCTTGGCAGACCGCTCAGAACACGGCTTGACGACGGCTCCTGCGAACGCGCCCCGCTAGCGACCTCGGAGCTTTGAGCTGTTGGGCCAGCCGCCTGCGCAGCCTCCTGCGCCAATTGCGCAATGTTGAGGTCGACGTCACCCAATCCGCCGGTGAGATCGGCCTGAATCGGGCGGGTTTGTGCCTTCTTCCGAGCCTCCGAGCTCGCCAACTCAATGAGTTCAGCTGCCATCTCTTCGGTGGAGAAGGTGCGAACTCCCTTTGCTTCCACTGCAGCAACCAGCGGATCGTTTCCACCCATCAGGTTGGTGCCTCGAACCCAACCAATCTGTGCATGAGCCAGAGTGGTGCGGGTGCGCCAAGCGTCCTCCACATTCCAGCGCGCCACCACTGCATCGAGTGCGGCCTTGGCTTCACCATAGGCACCATCACCGCCGAAGCGACCACGGTTCGGTGAACCCGGCAGCACCACATGCAAACGATGGTCCAGATTATTGTCCCCGCCAAGTGCTGACATCCCTGCGATGAGTCGTTCCACCGACCACAGAAGCAGACGCATTTGGGTCTCGGACGCAGGACCGGCGTCGGCAAGCGAACCCGAAACCGTAGGCGCCGCGAACGGGAATAGCAGCGTCGGTGACAGCGCGGGCTTGGTCACAACCACTTCCGCACCAATCGTCGTAGTCTGCTCGGTTCCGATCCAGTCGATAAGGGAATCTAAGTCCTGGAAGCTGGACAGGTTCGCCGGTACCACCCACAGCTTCGCTTCGCCCTGCGCATGCATACGGTAGAGCTGCTTGTAGAAGCTCAGGCGTTCGTGTCCCAGGCGTGAGGTCGTGACAACAACGGTTGCTCCCTGAGACAAAAGCTGTGCAGTCACAGCGGAGCCAATCGAATTTGGCGATGCGCCGGTAACAACTGCGATGTCGGCATTCATCGATAGTTCGTCCACATTCGTGATGGCCTCATCCGCCAGCTGGCGGTAGATACTCGCCAACTGTGTTCGCTCTGCCTCGTCTGCCTTGGCAGCCCACCACTGTGCCTGCTCGACTGCGGTTTCATGGATACTGCCCGGCGCGGTTTCAGCCACGTCCTCATCAGCGGCTGCCCAGAGGCGCGCTAGGTCATCGCGGGAGGTGGCCCAGCGGTCGTCGAAAAGCACTGCCTTGGTGGGCGTAAACGTCGGGGTGACCAGCTTCGGCCAGTCCGCGCCGAGTTCAGCGGTGACGAGATTTACCAGGTTGTTGTCGGCGTCTTCGGCATCGAAGTCAATGGCACCGGTAATCTCGTGGCCGAGTTGCTCCAGAATCGTGCGCGCAGCGGTGGCAAGAATGCCTTGTTGACCTGTCAGTTTATCGGCAAACTCAGTGAGTGCAGCCGAGTCGACCATTCCAGCGCTACTGTCGCTTGCCGACGGCTTAGCGACAGCTATACCTCGCTGCGCGCTGACCGCGAGAATAGCTTCATCGATCAGCTGGTTGAGCTCGGTAGTACTGGTTGGGGCGGCCGGCGCCAGATGCGCAAGATCGCCGCCGCGCAGGGATGCGCCCTCACGAGTACCGAGCATCATCTCAGCACTGACTGCGGTTGCCCACCCCTTGCCAAGCTGCCATTCACCCAGCACATAGTCATCGATATAATTCGCGCCTGCACCGGCAGGACCGGTAATCCGGCGAATACCGTCGGCAATGGCTTCGGAGAGAATCGGGCCGAATGCGGAATATCCACTGGCCAAGCTATCAATCTTGTCCTTTAGATCAGCCAGTTCCGCATCTGCGGCCCCTTCGATTGAACCGAGGTCGAATTCGACTCCGAGATCGAGCAGCAGTTGATTGCGTCGAGATGAGACTCCATCGACCAGAGTCTCAATGGAGTCGGCGGCGCCGAGCTGGTCGGGGCGCACCTTCGTCCATTGGCAAATAAGAACTTCCAGCGCTTCTGCCGGGGTGACGGCAATATCAGCTACTTCGGCAGCCGGAGTGGCCGCACTCGTGATCGTGGTTGCATGTTCGGTCGCCGCGGATTGGTCGGCGGATACCGCCGGCGCCGCTGCTCCCGCTTCTCCTGTTTCTCCCGCTGCTCCAGATAGAGCCTGCGCCGTGTCTTGCTCCGGTGTCATCTCTGACTCGGGCTCAGTCTTTTTCGGCTGAATTTGGTCGCGCATAAACACTGCATCAGCATCACGTTCGAGATTGAGCACTCGAATGTCACGGCTTCGGTGACGGGGCAACTGGCAGGTGCGGGCAGCCAGGTTTGCCAGTGTGGGCGCTGTACCTACACCAACTTCAATAATGCGGCTGACACCGAGATCCTCAAGCAGCAGATCCTGCGTTTCAATCCACCTCACCGGTGAGCAGAATTGCCAGGCCAGTAACTCGACCAGCAACATGCGGGCCAGGCGCGCCGGGTTTTCAGCGGCAGTATCAAAGTCGGCAAGGATGTGTTCCAGAATGTCTGAGTCGACGACTGCAGCCATCTGTCGGACGAACTTCTCGGTCAGCTCAAAAGAGGTCGCGGTGAGATTCGGGATATAGCGCCCCACCAGGCGCTCTGGAGTGATTTCCGCTGGCAGCAGCCGCTCCAGGTGTTTACGGAAGGAATCCACACCGTCGCGTAGGACACTGGAGTGGAATGGCACATCAATACCTGGGATACGCACGTATCCCTTGCCGTCCGAGCCGCGTCGCTCGCACTGATCAGCCAGTGCCGCAAGGCCCGCGACGGTGCCGGCGACGGCGTACTGCTTGCCTGCCAGGTTGAGATTTACGACTTCGAGGAACTCACCGGTTTCCTGCGACAACCGATTAACAAACTCGGTGACCTCGTCCTCGCCTACGCCAATCTTGTCCGGACGCAGGGCGCACAAACCATAGTTGGACCTCCCCTGCTCATCACGTTCGACCAGTTCATGCATGGTCAAACCGCGGCGGTAGACAACCTCCAACACGGCATCTGCGTCAAGCGCACCAGCGAAAGCCGCCAGCGCGTTGTACTCACCGACAGAGTGTCCCGCAAAGTGAGCTGTTTCATCCAGCAGCCCTGCTTCACGGAGCTCCGCAACCTGCGCCAGCCCCAACGTCGCCATCGCAACCTGGGTGAACTGAGTCAGATTCAGGACACCTTCTGGGTGGAAATAGCGCACACCATCCACGACCACCTCTACCGGGTTGTCCCGGACAATAGCCAGTACGGAAAAGCCAAGCTTCTCTCGGGTCATCGCATCAGCCTGGTCCCACACGCGGCGGGCCGCTACGCTGCGAGTCCGAGCAGACAGCCCCATCCCCTGTGATTGAATCCCCTGGCCAGGGAAGACATATGCAGTCGTCGGTGCGGCAATTACAGCAGTGGCAGTCAGTACCAGCTCGCCCTCTACTGTGGCCGTGACTTCACGGACTTCACCGGCGCCTGGACGGTCATCAAAACCACGGCGTTCGACAGAGAACTTCACTTCCTGACCAGGTAGAACCGGACTCAGCATAGTCGCAGTGAACTCAATCACCCGATTGCCAATGCCGGCATCCGACGTGGCAACAGCCGCATGCTCGGCCATCGCCGACAGCCACATTCCATGGACAATAACCCCTGGTAGACCAGCTAGCGCTGCTGCCCGGGAATCGACGTGGATAGGATTGCGATCGCCCGTGACACAGCTAAATGGCTCCATCGCCTCAGGCGCTTCCACGGTCAAGGCACCGCGAAAACTCCGTGGCGTATCCGTGACCGTTGGAAATGGCACAGTATTGGTCCGCGCTGTCTCGCCGCCGTTTCGGCCACGAATGGCAAAGCGTTCACTCAAGGTGGCGAGCAGCGTATCGCCATCACGAACCTCCGCGCGCACCACAACTAGTCGCCCTAAGTCCGTATCAACGACCTCGTCGACACGCGCACTAATCCGCAACGTTGTGGTTTCCTGCGGCAGAGCTCCAATCATACGAATGTGATGCTCAAGATGAACAAGCGCGAGCATGCCCTCAACAACATCAATGCCGGTCTCAGTACGCGCCTGCGCGACTGCCGCAAAAATCGCTGGCCAAGCATGCCCAACCAACGCGTCCGGCACCGTCGCCTGTGACTCATCGCCGGCAGCTGCAATAGTGACCGCATCGTAGTCAGCCATCGCCATCGGATCCCACACGGATTCCCACTCCGCGACCCCATCGACGATGTTTGCAAGCTCACCGCCAGCCGCGATTCGCGTCAGCTCCCGCATCGCGGCTGCCGCATCCTCATGCTTGACGACGGGCACTGCGCCCACCGCTGCACTCTGGCACAGGCGAATTCGCAGTTGCGTATTCTCCCCCGCAGCATCGGGCAGCCGAACGGTCAGCTGTGCCCAGACGAGCTCCTCCCCGCCCTCATCATTGCTGCCATCAGCTCCAATGGTCTCCAAAATGGCACCGGTTCCTGGGTGTTCCAGGCGTTGCGAACGTGAGACATCACTTGCGTCAGATACACATACCCACTCATGTTCCGCGCCAAGTGCCAGCGCCGGATTCGGCTGCTGTCGGCCAGCCCACCAAATCACAGGTGCTGCGAGCATCCGGCTGAGGGCGTCAACAGGTGCCTCCGGCAGGTAGCCGGTATCCATCAATGCCTGTGCGGTAGCTTTTTCAAACCGACCCAGAATTTCCGCTACTGGCTCATTCGCGCGGGTAATGCCCGAAACAGCCTGCGGCCCTGGGATGATGCAGACTTGATCCGCATCGTAGCGAGAGTCATGCGCCTGCCATAGGGAGTCCGATCGCCACCAGCGACGAACCTCATCATCGATAACCGGAACGAATGGCACAGGTTTGCCAGGTGTGCGGCAGAGCTCAGAGATAAAGAAGGTGACATCTGCTGGGTGGAGCGGGGTATCCAGGTCCAGCAGGCCGGATAGTCGCGAGATTTCGTTCTGCGGCTGGGTGCGCAAGCTGTCGCCGTCGGCAAGCGCGTCAAACGTGCCCGCGTCGACTGCATTCAGTCGTGCCTCTACGCGGTCGACGAGTGCGACGAAGCGCGTCGACCACGTTGGATCGAGGAACGTCCCTTCGGGCGCACACAGTTCGAGATAGCGGTTCAGCACCTCGGCATACGTCATGGTGCTGACATCCCCGAAGTACGGCTTCGCGGTGGCGTTAATTGCCTCGATGATCTCTGCGCGTCGTTCGGTGACCTTAGTGAGGTCACCTGCGACTTCGTCAAGCAATCTGCCTGCGCGTGCTGCGGCGTTATCAATTTCGTGGATATCAGCGCCCAACTGGCTGCGTCCCGACGCCATGCCATCCATGGCGCTACCAGCGGGGATCCAGTTGTCAGTGCCGACGGTGTCGACCAGCATCTGTTTCACGGACTCAGAGGCGGTCGACTCCTTGGCTGCCATCGCAGCTGTGCCGATGATGACAGCATCGACCGGCATCGGCGCCAATCCGTACCGTGTCGACCACGTGCCCATCAGATAATCACGGGCCTGTTCTGGCTTGCCGATACCGCCGCCAACAGCAAGCACCACATCTCGCCTGCGGATCTTTGCGTAGGTGTTAATTAGCAGGTGATCGAGGTCTTCCCAGGAGTGGTGGCCACCCGCACGCCCACCTTCAACCTGCATGATGATTGGATACGGCGTGCCCTGCTGCGCCAAGGTGTCTGCGATTTCGAGCACCGACTCGATTTGTGCGATTGTGCCCGGTTTGAAGGAGATATGCGGAATCCCGCCCTCACGCAGCTGCTTTACCAGTTCAACTGCCTCGTCCACCTCGGGGATTCCCGCGGAGATGGTGACACCATCAATCGGTCGCCCCGCTGCCACTGCGCGCGGGAGCAGACGCCGGCTTCCGATGTGCAAACCCCACAGGTACGGATCCAAAAACATGGTGTTGAACTGTGCACTGCGCCCCTCCTCGAGCAGATCGGAGAGTCGCGCCACATTAGCCTCGAAGATTTCCGGCGTGACTTGGCCGCCACCGGCCAGCTCCGCCCAGAACCCCGCATTCGCAGCAGCCGCCACGATCTCAGGGTCAACGGTTGTCGGGGTCATACCGCCGAGCAGAATTGGCGAGCGCCCGGTCAACTTGGTGAACTTCGTCTCGACACGGGGCTTGTCTCCAGTGACCAGACGCGGCGCAAACTCCAGCCACGATGTCGGATGCTCAATGTCGCTCTCAGACAGGACGCCCCTACCCGCAGCCGTTGCCGCAGCAATCACCGCCACGCCATAGCCTTCAGCGTTGCGTTCTGTCAGCTTGACGACGCCTGTGTTGGGCCCCAGATCCAAAATGGTGGTTGCCCCTTGGTCGATGAGCCCCCGTACCTCGGCGCTCCAGTCACTGGGGTCAACCAAGATTGCACGCGAAAGCCGGTCCGCCGTTTCCGCATCTAGCCCAATGCGCTCAGCTCGCTCCACTACCCATGCCACAGCAGGTGCCAGCGCTGGGTGATGGAATGCGCCACTAACTGGCAGAACTGTACATTCGACTTCCCGCCCCTTCGGCTGCTGCGCTACGAGCTGCTCTGCCAGCTGGTCTAGTTCATCCTGCTTGCCGATAACTACGCTGGTGGTCTGCGTATTCTTCAGACCGATGACACAGCCCTGGGGAAGGAAAGGTTCCAACCCCTCGACCGTCAGGCCAGAGATGCTCATCATCGGCGCGCGCCCAAATCCGGCTACTCGGCTTCCGCGCGCACACGCCACACCGATGAGGCGAGCTAGCGCCAGAAGCTCTGCTGCCTTCTCTGGCCGAGCGACAATCTCAGCAGCAAGAACACCTTGCGAATGACCGGTTACCGCTACCGCTTCAGTGATATTAATTCCCTGCTTTTCCAGCAACTCGACAATGCCCAACTGTGCCAAGACGATGCCCGGGACGCTGACCGCAGGGTTGGTTGTATCTCCGGTAAATGGCTCGTCTGTAACGAGTGAGATTGCCCAGCCAAAGGGGTCGAAACCTGCGGGAAGCTGGCCGATGAGATCGTCGTCAAGCGGTGCGAGCAGTTCCTCAGCGCGAGTGAAAACTTCCCGTAGTTTCTTTGAGTTGCCACTGGCCATGACGCTGGAGAGAGTGTCCAGCCATGGTTGCGATTGACCGGCGAAAGTGACTGCAAAAGTGCCCAGGTCTGGAGCAGTTACGACGTTGGTCTGCAAAGTGGCGAGTTTTTCGTATTTCACGTGGCTGAGGTCCTTGTCTTGTGGAGTACGAAATGAAAACATCTTTTGTTTCCAAATCCTTGCCAGGACACTATGCCATAAATCATGAGGAATCCATCATGTTTTTCTCGCGCAGTTTCGCGGCGCCATCAACGCGAAGATAATTTGCAGCCCCAAAACGAGAGGCTGAACACGGCTGCGAAATCAGCGAGCACAACGCGTCGAAAGCGCAAGAACTTCGCAGGTAGGAAACAGTGTTCCCCTGTCGAGAAGTTGCTTGCGCTTCACCACCCTGACAGCGCCGGCGGTGGAAAATAAAACCCGGAAGACTGCGCCAATTTATGTCTAATCGGTGATGAACATCACACCCGGAATGCGTGTCAATGGGCGCCGAGAACGCTCAATCTTTCCTCGATTAATCGCCTAGTGCATCCAAAATTGCGGACTCCGCTTCTTCTAAGCGCCGCTCTGACTCTTCAAGGTCCTGCTGCGACCTACCGTCGCGCTCGACTTTGCCGTCGAAGATTGCGCAGGGATCATCGTTGACCACAGTGTCGTCGGGAACTATGCCACGACGCGCCATGTACTCATCCAGATGCATCGAGATGCTCATGTTGCCTCCCTGCTTCCACCTTACGATTCAAGATACGATGCGATCAGCGTCATTGTATCGACAGGTTCGATTGCCTTACGCAGTGGAATGAGCAGACAGAGGTTTCCCAGAATGGCACTCACACGCGCTGTGCGACCGCCCCGTCTTGCGCTCCCACTAAGAGAGGTGGGACTGTCGCAGGTCTACAACTGGTCTGGCGGCCAGGGCTTTCCATCGGGGAAATACCGGTCAAACTTCCACCCCAGGCGGAACGGAAGCACAAACTTCGGAGGACAGTTGTTGGCCTCCCACATTGTCTCCGGTTTAGCCGCATGTTCAGCCACCTTACGGTCGGTGTACACCCCATGACAGATAGGGTCCCAGAAACCTGGCTCGTCAATCTTGTGGGCAGGCGTGCCGCTAAACACCCCGTAGAGAAGTTGGTCACGGCTATTGACCTCGACTTCGAAATCTTCCCATGTACCTCTCATGTCGCCGGGTTGCGCACGCCACCAGTTGTCAATCGCGAGGGCAGTTTCTTCAGACTCGACGAACCCGCCGAGAGGTTCAGTGTTATCCGGGTAGCGGGGATAAACGACGCAGACAACAACTTTCATAGCCATGGTTCTACACCCCGCACGGGCGATTGGCGACCTTGGAGTAGCTTCGGGCGGGAAATGGGCCGGATTCTGAGCACGCGGCGTAATGAGGGCGGAAAATCTGGCGGGGTGGAGTACGAAAATACCCCGTGACCTGCATAGTCACGAGGTATATATATGTGCGCCTGGGGAGACTTGAACTCCCACGCCCTAAGGCACTGGAACCTAAATCCAGCGCGTCTGCCAATTCCGCCACAGGCGCCCGTCGTGAATCCGTAATAGTTCCGTACATCCCCGTAAGCATGGACTACTTATTAGCCACCTACAGGCGCAACGAACTTTCACAGCTCATTTGGACTGTACACACTTTAACGGGTTTGCCGCAGATTTCCTAATGCCCCATCCCCTGCCTTAACCAGCGAGCGCGCTAGCTTGGCAGGTCACGGACTAGCTATGGTGGTTATGTGTCCACTTCACAGCATTCCAATACCACTGACAAGCCAGCGAAGATTCCCACTCGTACCCGCGTGGTGCAACTAATCTTCTTGGCTCTTGCAGTCGGGGCCACTCTTGCACTCGCCTACTGGCAGCTCAGCAGGTGGAACACAACCAGCTCATTCCAAAACCTTGGCTACGCACTGCAGTGGCCTGCTTTCGGCCTGTTCTTTATTTGGGCCTACCGCAAGTACATGGAGTACGAACGCGAACGCCTGAGCGGCAATAGCGAGGCCGCTTTTGAGACTAAAGACGATGTCATGACGGAAATTCCAGACGAGTTCCTGCCGACCAACCCAGATGGCTCGCGAAAGGTGCAGCGTGTGGATGAGACACAATCGACGGACTCTGGCACCAACGCCTAGGCGATAACTGCTTATTCGAGAAAAGGACTTTTAGTGACCAACATCAATCCAGATCGTCAAGAGCGCGTAAGGAAGGCACTGACGTACTTCTCCGTCACCGCCTACTTCACGGGTGTGATGCTGCTCTTGCTGTGTGCCGAGATGATTTACAAGTACCTCATCCTCGACAACTCCGCCGACGCGCCGCGGTGGTTCTTCTACACCGCCCAGATTCACGGCTTCGGCTACATGGCATTCCTCATTGCCACCGTAAACCTGGGCACCAAGGCCCGCTGGGAACCGGCAAAGTGGATTATCACCGCGCTCGGTGGCGTGGTCCCGTTCCTCTCCTTCTTTGTCGAGAAGAAGCGCCGTGAGGAAGTCGAGACCGCTTTCCAGCTGAAGTAGCGGGCTCTCGGCAGCCCGAGGGTTCGCCCGAGGGCTCAACCTCAGCCAGAATTTTCAGCGCCGGAGTCAAGGCACGCAGTGCACGCCCCCTGTGGCTAAAAGCGTCCTTGTCTTCGGCGCTCATTTGTGCCGCAGACAAGGCCCCTTCAGCTTCATTGCCCTCACCAACTGCGGGCGCGAACACCGGATCGTAGCCGAACCCATTGTCCCCAACAGGCTCGCGCAGAATGGAGCCAGGCCAGCGGCCCTCCACAACCAGCAGCAGGTTACCGGCTTCATCGAGGACGGCTGGGAAACCGCCGTCGGCAAGCGCGGACGGCACCTCCTTGACACCAGGGACGACCAACGCGCAGGCGGTACGGAAGGACGCCGTACGACGCTCATCTGGGCAGTCACCCATTTGAGCGAGCAGCAGCTCGTAGTTAGCGACATCGTCGCCGTGAGTGCCGGACCAGCGCGCCGAGAGCACACCCGGCATGCCGTTTAGCTCATCGACGCTGAGCCCCGAATCGTCAGCCAAGCACGCGTAGCCGGTATGCGTCGCGCCATCGAAAGCCTTGATATAGGCATTGTCCGCAAAAGTGCGACCGGTTTCAGGACGCTCTGGGTACTCCGGGACGTCGCTAAGCGAAAGAAGTTCCACCGAATCAATACCCGCCGCACGCAGGATGCGGTCGAGCTCGACTAGTTTTTTAGAATTTCGGGTAGCGACGAGGAGCTTCACGGCAGCTCACCCGGGTACGGCGCACGCAGAACTTCCTGCTGCAGGGCAACGAGCTCACGCAGACCCTTTTCCGCCGAGTCGAGCATGTCATTCAGCTGACCTCGGTCAAAGGTGCCTTCCTCGCCAGTGCCCTGGATTTCGACGAACTTACCCTCTGCGGTCATCACCACGTTGAGGTCGACCTCAGCGCGAGAGTCCTCCTCGTAAGGCAGATCCAGGCAGACACGGCCATCAATAATGCCAACCGAAACAGCTGCGACTGGTGCCTTCAGCGGGGTGCCCGGAACTGCACCCGCTGCATGCAGGTAGGTCAGGGCATCAGCCAGCGCGACGTACGCACCGGTGATGGAAGCGGTTCGGGTACCACCATCCGCCTGCAGAACATCACAGTCGATGTTGATGGTGTTCTCACCGAGTTCCTTCAAGTCGATAGCAGCTCGCAAGGAGCGACCGATCAGACGGGAAATCTCGTGAGTGCGACCCTTGACCTTGCCGCGCATTGACTCGCGGGGCATGCGCTCGTGGGTAGAGGCCGGCAGCATGGAGTACTCAGCGGTCAACCAGCCCTCGCCGGAGTCACGCTTGAATCGTGGCACCGACTGTTCGACGGAAGCGGTGCACATTACACGCGTATTACCGAAAGTAACCAGCACAGAACCGGCCGGATTGTCGGTGAAGCCGCGAGTGATGGTCACCTTGCGCATTTCATCAACCGCGCGTCCATCGGCACGGCGAAAATCGGAATTAGCTGTAGTCATGCCAACTACCCTACCGCCCGGCGCGGAAGCGGTGCGACAGCTGTACGGAAACCCGATAGTCGCTGTGACTAGCCGCCTAGCTCCATGCCCAGGTAGGCCAATTCAACGTCACCGGCAAAGGTGCTCTTCGCAGCACGTAGTGCTTCTTCACCGTCGGCGTATGGCGGAATGTGAGTCAGCACCAGCTTCTTAACCCCCGCCAGCGTCGCTGCCTTTCCGGCCTCAAAGCCTGTCAGGTGCATGTCCGGTGGGGTGCCCTCTTCGTTGCTGCACCATGTGGCTTCGCAGATGAAGATATCCGCATCCCGCGCCAGCTCCACCAATTCATCGGTCCACGCAGTATCTCCGGTGTACGCAATGGTCAGACCATCTGCTTCAATGCGATATCCAACAGCTGGCACCGGGTGGACCATGTTATACGGCGTGACGACGGCGCCTCCGTCCGCTTCGCCCCCACCGACTAACAGTGGCTCACCGGGGTTACTCACAACCTGATCAAAAGTGTCTTCCAGGTTGGCATCTTCTTCACTTCCCAGTGCTTTGCACATGGTGCCTATCCGGTCGTGAATGTCTCCGGGGCCAACCAGGAGATTCCGGGAACTCGCCGGGGCTGTCGGGTGGAAGCGACGCCAGACGAGCAGCCCTGGAATGTCTGCAGTGTGGTCTGGGTGCACATGAGTTAGTAACAAATCACAAGCTGCAGGATCAGAGATCTTCTGCAATTCGGCGAGGACACCGGGACCCAAATCAATGACAAAGGTTCGACCGTTATCCAGCTCAATGAGGTAGCCAGATGCTGGCGCCGATGGGCCACCCATGCTGCCTGTACATCCCAGAACCTTCAATCGCATACTTCAAGCTTGCCATGTAATTGATCAAAAACGAGCAAAAAACCAATGGAGTGTCTGGATTTAATAAGAAAGGTCACATTTGGGAATGCATAGTGACCTGGCTAATACCCGGCCCAAGGAAGCGCTTTGCCAGGGATGCAAAAACTTGCGGATCTCCAGTGGATTCGAATGTGCGCACAGGGTTCGGATTACTCTCCGGGTCAGCGAGCATGTCGGTCTTTGTGAGGATGCGCAGAACATCCTTCGACGTCTCCTCCGCCGACGACACTAGGGCGACGTCCTCCCCCATAGCCAGCTGAATCACACCAGACAGCAGCGGATAGTGGGTGCAGCCCAGCACGAGGGTGTCCACACCATCGGCCTGCAATGGCGCGAGGTAGCCCTCTGCAAGTCCCAGAATCTGGCGACCGGAGGTAATTCCTCGCTCGACAAAGTCCACGAATCGCGGGCAGTCGACCGCGGAGACATCCACGCCGGGCACTGCATCAAAGAGATCTTGGTAGGCACGAGAGCGAATTGTGGCGGCGGTACCGATTACGCCGACTTTTCCGTTCCTGGTGGTCGAGACCGCACGGCGCACAGCGGGCAGAATGACCTCGACTACTGGGACTGGGTAGCGCTCGCGGGCATCACGCAAAAATGCGGCCGAAGCCGTGTTGCAGGCAATGACAATCATCTTGCAGCCGCGTGCAACCAGTTCATCGGCAATCGCTTCAGCGTGCTGACGAACCTCGGCGATGCGCAGCGGCCCGTAAGGGCCGTTGGCAGTATCGCCGATGTACATAATCGACTCGTGCGGCAGCTGATCCATGATGGCACGTGCCACTGTCAGCCCACCGACGCCGGAGTCAAAGATGCCAATCGGCGCTGTTCGGTCGGGGAAGCCGCTATCCTGCGCTGTCAGCTGATTGACTGCCTGAGTTTCTGCTCCTGCTCCCACCGCTATCTGGACTCCTCATATCGTTGGTCAAACACCGAAGCTCCTATTCTAGGCCGATTTCGTCAGGAGCTGATGCCACGTACCTCGGGCTCTTAGCGACGTGCACTCTTAGCCACGTGCACGACCGCGCTTAAACATCACCGCAGCCCAGATGCCCGCAAGCCCACCGAAGAGGTGCATCTGCCAACTAACAGCCATCTGTGTTGGCAGCACTCCCCAGATAAGACCCGAATACATCGATGCCAGAATCACGCCCAAAATAATCTGCATCACCCGACGATTCACGAAACCGCGTACGACCAAAAACGCCAGCCAGCCGTAAATCAGGCCGGACGCACCGATGTGGACGGTATTTACACCGCCGACCAGCCAGGTCAGACCGCCGCCAACGACCGTAATCAAGAGTGTGACCTGCCAAAATAGCCGCTTCGACGACATTGCAATCAAACCGGCGAACAACGCCCCGGGCAGAGAGTTCGCCACAATGTGCCCGTAATCTGCGTGCAGCAGCGGTGCGGTCAAAATTCCCCACAGCGTCGAGGTTTCGCGTGGGCGCACACCGAAGTTGTTCAGCGCCCCACCAAAGATGAATTCGTTGACAAGAAAGACCGTCCAGATAAGTGCCAGGTACCCAATAGCCGTACTGATGGCCGCCCCGAGCCCGCCGTCGCGATCCTGTGGAACAATCTGATTATTCCGCCGCGTCTGCACGGGACCGCCCATCGGGTACTGCGCATAGTTCTGGTAATTCTGCTGTTGTCCCGAGCTCCATTGCGGATTCATTGGCGAACTTCCTTCACTACTTGTCCAGCATCTCTGACAGCGCGGCTACTTCCGCGCGTCCCGTTGCACTCATCACGGCATCGACAATAGCCATCTGCACCGCATCGGCCGCCATCGCAGCCAACAGGGCCACCACATCCGAGCCCACGGGTTCAGCGTTTCCGCTATCCGCCGCCTCGGCCGAGCTGAGGGCAAACAGCGTGTCACCGTCCATCGGCGCATGAGCCGGCCGAATCGCTCGCGCCAACCCGTCATGACCGCACATCGCCAACCGCTTCAACTGCGCAGTTGTCACCGGCGCATTGGTTATCAACGTGCCAATCGTTGTGTTTCGCGTGCTTGCCGACGATTCCCCGTGTCCAGCCGCATCGGCGAGAATCTTGGTCCTACCGACGAAAACCTGGTCCAGCTGCGCCAATGCCTCCTTGCTGGCACCGGCAGCCGCGGGCATTCCGTAAAGGTGTCCCTCCGGGTCAATGACCGCACCAAAGGAGTTGACAACCATTGCGGCAGCCACAAAGTACTTACCATCGGCGGAGGTCACACGGGCTTGTCCAAAACCACCCTTGATTGCCCCGGCCATAGCGCCGACACCGGCACCTACTGTCCCGGAGGGAGTGTCCTCCGGGACGTCGTCAAGCGCGTGAGACAACGCCTCGCGCCCGAGTGCAGCGGTGGGCAGCGTCGGCTCCCCCAACAGCAAGTCGAAGATGACAGCACCGGGAACGATGGGCACGAGGATATCCGGACGAGTTGGGGTGACCTCAAAGCCAATGCCGCGGTCGCGCAGTTCGCGCATAGCTCCGTCGGCAGCTGCGAGGCCGTACGCGGAGCCGCCAGCCAAAACGACAGCGTGGACGCGTTCGACGGTATTCTCCGGTGCGAGCAGGTCGGTCTCGCGGGTGCCCGGACCGCCGCCGCGGACATCGACAGCGCCGACAGCGCCGCCTGGAGCGGCGATGACGGTGACTCCGGTATCCCCCTCAGCAGCATGGCCGATGGAGATGCCGTCGATGGAGTCGAGACAGCCTGCGCCGATGTCGATACTCGTGCCCAGCGCAGCACTGCTGGCTTGGTGTCGAATGTCGGTGGGGCTGATTGCGAAGATCTCAGAATTCATTGTCGACCACGGCACCTTTCACCACAGTTCATGGCAGCTAACCTCAGTTGATTACTGCATCTTTTCGGGGTTTTGCTCGGATTCGCTACTCACCCATGAGCTGGTCCAACAGTGACTCTTGGTTGTAGGACAGCCACTGGTACATCGCGTCGGTCTGCTCAATCTGTTCGATGGAGCCATTGAGGTTCTCCATGGAAACATGCAGGTAAATACGTAAGTCATTGATACCCGCTACCCAGGCATGGGCATCACTTTCCGAAATGGATACCTGCCCCGACTCGGCGGGCTCCAGGGCATCGATAATCGCACGCAGGGAATGGAGCTTGCTCTCTACAATCTCCGATTCATGCAGCTGGCGCATGAAAGCGTTTTCCCCCTCCACGCTCTCCTCACCCGGCTTGGTGAAGTCCGGCAACAGTCGCGCAAGCTTCGGATCGGATGGGGCTTCGGAGTGTCCGACAGGCATTCCCGTCATTTCCGCGAGCTCATCCTTCGGCGCCGACCGGGCTCGCTCCATCAGCGAGTCCGCCACAGTAGCAGCCAGATTCAGCAGCAAATCCCGCTCCGTGCCTTCAAAAGCCGTGACGTACTTGACGCCACCGCCGAGAAGGGATCGCTTGCGCTTCCAAGGACGCATGTAAATTCTCTCCCGCTGTCGAATATCGGCTTAGTCAGCCTGCTCCATTGTTGCCCACAAGCCTGCCTTGTGGAGCTTCTTCACATCGGCCTCCACCTTGTCACGCTCACCGGAAGACACGATTGCCTTGCCCTCCGTGTGAACCGTCATCATTAGCGCGTGCGCCTTCTTTCGGTCCATGCCGAAGAGCATCTGAAACACGTAGGTGACATAACTCATCGAATTAACCTGGTCATCCCACACAATGCACTGCCAGGGTCGGTTCGATTCCGTCACGACATCGGCATCCATAGTGGGCATCGGTGTTGCTGCTGGCATGCTCATAGGCACCAGGATAGTACGGAGTGGCGCGCGCTCGCCGGAACCGACTGCCCCGGCCCGCTTCAGCCGACTAGACTATTGACCGTGATTGATAAGCATTCCTCCACCGCCCTTCTCACCGATAAGTACGAGCTGACGATGCTGCAGGCATCGCTTGCCGACGGATCCGGCGAGCGCCAGGTCGCCTTCGAGGTGTTTGGCCGTCGCCTGCCGAATGAGCGTCGCTATGGCGTTGTCGCTGGTACAGCGCGTGTGTTGGATGCTATCCGCAACTTCCGCTTCACCGAGGAACAGCTGGCTTCGCTGGACTTCCTCGATGACAGGACGCTGGATTACCTGCGTAACTATTCCTTCAGTGGCCAAGTCGACGGCTACCGCGAGGGAGAGCTCTACTTCCCCGCCTCGCCCATTTTGACGGTGCGAGGCACCTTCGCCGAGTGCGTCATTTTGGAGACTGTTATTCTCTCCATTCTCAATGCGGACTCCGCCATCGCCTCGGCAGCAACCCGAATGGTCACGGCTGCCGGTGGGCGCCCGATTATTGAAATGGGTTCGCGTCGCACTCATGAAGAAGCAGCTGTGACTGCTGCCCGTGCCGCCTACCTGGCAGGTTTTAGCGCCACCTCCAACTTGGAGGCAGCGGCACGGTACAACATCCCAGCTTCCGGTACCGCTGCGCACGCGTGGACTCTGTTGCACACCAACCCAGATGGCACGACGAACGAGGCTGCGGCCTTCAAGGCTCAGATTGACACACTGGGAACCGACACCACTTTGTTGGTGGATACCTACGACATCACCGAGGGCGTCAATACGGCTATTGAGGTCGCGGGTCCGGAACTCGGCGGTGTACGTATTGACTCCGGCGACCTCGGAGTTCTCGCTCGCCAGGTGCGTCAGCAGCTGGACTCGCTGGGTGCACACAACACCAACATCGTAGTGTCCTCTGACCTCGACGAGTTCGCCATTGCGGCGCTGAGGGCAGAGCCGGTCGATGTCTACGGCGTGGGCACCTCTGTAGTCACTGGCTCCGGCGCGCCGACTGCGGGCCTGGTCTACAAGATGGTCGAAGTTGATGGGGTGCCCGTCGCCAAGCGCTCGTTGGACAAGCGAAGCCACGGTGGCGTGAAAGCGGCGATTCGTACCTGCCGTCGTTCCGGTACCGCCGTGGAGGAAATCGCATTCCCGCTCGGCTCAGAAATCCCGGATGTGGGCAACCTGCACTACCGTGACCTGACCATTCCGATGATGCGCGATGGCGAGGTCGTCGATGGTCTACCGACCTTGGAGGAGTCCCGCGATCACTTGGTTAAAGCGCTGGTCAGCCTCCCGTGGGAGGGACTTGCACTTTCCCGTGACGAGCCGGTACTGTCCGTCCGTTTTCACGGCGTTTAGGCGGCGGGGGAACTGTGTCGGACAGTACCGAGCACGCAGATTTTGCTGAGCTATCGGACGACTTTGAGGACTTTGACGATGTTGACGAGCTAGCTTCACCGAGAGCCAGCGTCCATAACGCGGATAGCATCGAAGCTCTTCTCGATGCGGCAGTGAAGGGACTCGGCGGAACGACTCGACCGAATCAGGTCAAAATGTCCCGGTCGGTGGCCTCCGCCTTTGCGCGCGAGCGGCACCTAGCGGTACAGGCAGGCACCGGTACGGGTAAGTCGCTGGCCTACCTGGTGCCTGCCATTGTGCAAGCAATGGAGTCCGACGAGTCTGTAATCGTTTCCACGGCGACCATTGCGCTGCAACGCCAGCTGGTCGAACGCGACTTGCCGCGGCTAGTCAGTTCGCTAGAGCCACACTTGTCCCGCACGCCAACCTTCGCAATCCTCAAGGGCCGCTCGAACTACCTGTGCAAGTCCAAGGTCGGAAATGTCATCAAAGATCCCGTCATGGACGGTGATGAATCCGAGCAGGCCAGCTCAGGTGACGCCGTTGGCCCCACTGCCCTCCTCAGCGAAGCGCAGCTCAGCCGAACCGCTGCCGAGGTCATGCGGCTACGCGAGTGGGCCAATGACACCGACACCGGCGACCGCGACAGCCTGGACAAGGGCGTTTCCAACGAAGCCTGGCGGCAGGTCTCCGTCACGGCCCGCGAATGCGTCGGCGCCATTTCCTGCCCTTTCGGCGAGGAGTGTTTCGCCGAACAAGCCCGCCGCGAGGCCTCCAATGTCGACATCGTGGTCACCAATCACGCACTGTTGGCCATCGATGCGCTCTCCGATGCCATGATTTTGCCGCAGCACGACTGCGTTGTCATTGACGAGGCTCACGAACTCGACGGCCGAATCACCTCTGTTGCCACCGACGAGCTCTCCCCTGCCGGTATCACCATGATGGCCCGGCGCGCCCGCAAATTCGGCGCCGCAGAGCAGGTCGATGATGTCACCGATGCCACGGATCTACTCGGCGAGACCGTCGCATTGCTTGCCGACGCCTACAGCGGCGCACTCGAAGAAATTCCCGGTGAGCTTGGAGCGGCGCTAGCTTCGCTCCGCGATAGCCTGTGGCAACTACAGACCACGCTAGGCACCTCTAGTTCAGGCAGCTCTGGCGGGTCGGGCTCCGGTGGTTCGGGTTCTGACTCTGACAACACTGAGCGCCAGACCGTCCGCGCTGCCGTGGAGAATATGCACGACACAGTCGTGCGAATTCTAGAGTTCAGTAGCGACGATGTCGTATGGCTTGGCGAGAACAAGACAGTTTATGTCGCTCCCCTGTCCATCGCAGCACTGCTTCGCGAACGCCTCTTCGGCGAATCCACCGTCGTTTTGACCTCAGCAACACTTGCTCTTGGCGGCAAGTTCGATGCCATGGCCGCCGCTTGGGGGCTTCCCTCCGGTGGGTGGGATGGCTTGGACGTCGGCACGCCCTTTGACCCGCAGAAATCTGGCATCCTCTACGTCGCACGCGACCTGCCACGACCTGGACGCGACGGCGCCACACCAGAGCAGTTCGCGATCATGGAGCGCCTCATCCGCGCCGCTGGTGGGCGAACGCTCGGGCTGTTTTCTTCTCGCCGAGGCGCCGAGGCAGCGGCGGAGGAAATGCGCAAGCGCCTGCCTTACGACGTGCTGTGCCAAGGCGATGACTCTATCGGTGCTCTGGTTGATCGCTTCGCAGCTAATCCGCAGACATGCTTGTTTGGCACGCTGACGCTGTGGCAAGGCGTCGATGTTCCTGGCCCATCGCTATCGTGTGTCATCATCGATCGCATCCCGTTCCCCCGCCCCGACGACCCGCTTTTGTCCGCGCGCTCCGATGCGGCTAATGCCGCTGGCCGAAACGGTTTTATGGAGGTCTCAGCGACACATGCAGCGCTGCTGATGGCGCAGGGTTCTGGTCGTCTGCTACGCCAAGTCGATGACCGCGGGGTTGTTGCGGTACTGGATTCACGGTTGGCTACTGCACGCTATGGTTCCTGGATCGCCGCGTCGATGCCTGACTTCTGGCGGACGACCAACCTGGATATTGCGGCTGGAGCGTTGCAGCGGCTGACCCAAAGCTGATTCAGAGGGGGCTGTCTGGGCTCACGAGGTGACGCTGGATTAGGCATAGTTTCTGGAAAAAATCCCACGCTTTTCTATCCAATACATTATTGTGATGTGAAACACAGCACTGCTACAGTGCCCGAGCTAATGAAGCAGGACACTTGGCAGCCGTGCACGAGATTAGAAAGGCGATTTCCTGCATGCCCCTTTCCAGCAACCTCCCCGACATCGACATCCCGGAGACCTCACTCTTTGAGTTCCTCTTCGGAGAAATTGAGCCACGTCACCAGGACAAGCTTGCAATCGTTGACTCAGGCTCCGAGGTCACCTTCGGTGATCTGAAGGCCAGCATTGAGAAGTTTGCGGGTGCGCTGGCAGCACGTGGGATTAAGAAGGGCGACGTTGTGGCTCTCCACTGCCCCAACTCGACAACCTTCGCGGTCGCTCTTCACGGTGTCCTACGCGCGGGGGCTGTCTGCACGACGGTCGCATCGCTGGCAACTGCGGAGGACATTGAAAACCAACTCCGGATGTCTGACGCGAAGATGATGCTGACGACCTCCTCAATCGGTTGGGCTGGCGCCCACGGCGCTGAGGCTGCTGGTCTGCCGGAAGAGATGATTATCGGCCTGACGGGTCTCCACGGCATGGGCGAGCTGCTTGCCGAGGGGCACGCAGCCCCGGACGTCGACGTATCACCCGATGACGTTGCCGTGATTCCGTTTTCCTCGGGAACCACCGGTGTACCGAAGGGCGTCCAGCTCACTCACCGCAACTTGGTGGCCAACGTCGCTCAGGCGGGTGGAGCTACAGTCAACGCGCTGACCGAGGACACCCCGGCTGTCACTATCCTGCCGTTTTTCCACATCTACGGCCTGACTGCGCTGCTGAATCTGTGCCTGTGGCGCCGCACGACGCAGTACACCATGGGCAAGTTCGACCTCGTCGATTTCCTGTCCATCATCGCCGAGCACAAGGTGAAGTTCGCGTTCATCGCACCGCCTGTAGCTGTGGGCCTGGCCAAGCACCCAGCTGTCGATTCCTTTGACCTGTCCAGCCTGGAGACAATCTTCTCGGGTGCCGCTTCTCTCCAACTTGACCTCGCGGAACAGGTGGAAAAGCGCCTTGACTGCGTGGTCGCACAGGGCTTCGGCATGACCGAGTCCTCGCCAGCAGCCCACATCCGCATCGGCCACGATAGTCCGCTGGACTCGATCGGTCGCGCAGTCCCCAACACTCAGTACAAGATTGTCAACCTTGACTCCGACAGCTTTGAGGAAATCCCGGTTCCCGCCGAGGGGCGCTCGGAGGCAGGTGAGCTATGGATTCATGGTCCACAGGTGATGAAGGGCTACCTCAACAACCCGAAGGCGACGGCAGAGACGCTTGTCGACGGTTGGCTGCGTACCGGCGACGTTGCGGAACTCGACGAACACGGGAATGTGTACATCGTCGACCGCTTCAAGGAACTGATTAAGTACAAGGGCTACCAAGTTCCACCGGCCGAGCTCGAGTCCGTGCTGCTCAGCCACCCGGATATTGCCGATGCCGCCTGCAGTGGTGTCGTTCGCTCTGACGGTGAGGAGATTCCTAAGGCTTACGTCGTCCTCAAGGCGGGCAAGCAGGTGACTGAAGACGAGATTATGGACTACGTCGCCGACCGCGTCGCACCGTACAAGAAGGTGCGAGCAGTCGAGTTCATGGATGAAATCCCGAAGTCGGCGACGGGCAAGATTCTGCGCAAGGATCTCAAGGCCATGGAGGCAGCACGCGCTCAGTCGTGAGTTACTGCCCCAGGGGTCACCGCCACGGTGACTGAACCGGGTGCAATCTCGGTAAACCCGGCATCCTGAACCTCAACCGCGCGGAGCTCTGGCGCTGGCCACTGCTCCCGCGGTACTTCTTTCACATCCAGCGCGTAGCCACTTTGCGCCCACGCCCAAGCGTCCTCGACCGACAGGCTGGCCGCATAGAGCATTGAGCCGTGTCCAACTTGCGCGGCCACCTTTCCTACGGACATATTCAGGTTTTTGTCCACCCAAATCACTGGCGGAGCAAAGGTGTCAGCGCTCTCATGGTCGTCCGGGACACCGGGAGATGTGTTCTCCGGGTCGTCGTAAGGCAAATCGGTGCCGGAAATTTGTAGTTTGGCAATCTCCGGGTAGGTTTCGTCGACAGGAGTTGGCACTAGTGCGCGAGCTTGCGCGCCGTCGACGTCCACGGTGACACCCGGTGCAAGCTGAGCGCGTTGCCAGCCGATATTGCGAGCGCGACGTGTGAGCTTGCGGATGCGCGCACCGTACCAAGACGCCAGACCTTGTTGATAGGCAGAAGTGTCATCGCCTGCGCGTTCGTCCAGACAACAAGCAACAACAGCCATCGCGGCAGCGCGGAGCAGCGCAGTGCGCGAGGGGCATTCCTTCTTCGGAACCTCAAGCACAATAGCCATTGCCCACGGCACATCCTCGCCGTGGTCTTCCCTATCGGGTTGCGGCAGGAGATTATGGGCGATACGGAACCACTCCGGTACCGATGATGCGTCCGTGACAGCTGGATTCTTGTGATCCTCGCGTTGCACTACTGCTCCAACGGCACGCGGCGGAAGGTGCCATCTTCGCGGTCGGCATCGTCGATTTCATCGCGGGAAATGCCCAGCATGAACAGAATCGAGTCCATGAATGGAACGTTGACGGACGTGTCAGCGATTTCCTTCAGCGCCGGCTTGGCATTGAAAGCAATACCAAGGCCTGCGACCGACAACATATCGATGTCATTGGCCCCATCGCCGACCGCAACGGTCTGATGCATCTGAAATCCCGACTCTGCGGCGAACGTCTTGAGGCTGCGGGCCTTCTCCTGCCTATCGACGACATCGCCGACCACGCGTCCAGTCAGCTTTCCGTCCTCGACCTCGAGGGTATTCGCCTTGTAAAAGTCCAGACCGAGATCCTTTGCCAGCGGCTCCAAGATCTGGATAAAGCCACCGGAGACAGCACCACACTTGTAACCGAGGCGCTTCAGCGTGCGGATCGTGGTGCGGGCGCCTGGAGTCAGCTCGATGGAGTTAGTGACTTCCTCTAGGACGCTGACCGGCAGGCCAGCCAGAGCCTTAACTCGCTCATGCAGTGACTCGGCGAAGTCCAGCTCACCGCGCATAGCGCGCTCTGTAACCGCTGCAACCTCCGCCTCGCGACCAGCATGGGCGGCCAGCATCTCAATGACCTCACCGGTAATCAAGGTCGAGTCCACATCGAAACAAATCAAGCGCTTGGAGCGGCGCTGCAAACCAGCGCGTTCAATTGCGATGTCAATGTCCTGGTCCTGTGCAAGCTCGGCCAGTGCCTTACGCAGCGGAATGCCCGCACCCGGCTTCGGGTCCGGAATAGAGACCAGCAATTCCAGGCCAGTGACTGGGTAGTCAGCAATACCGCGAATGGAATCGATGTTTGCACCGTAATCAGCAAGAGTGCGGCCGATACGGGAAATATCCTCAGCGTTGACCGGATTGCCCAACACGACAAGTGCGTGGGTGGAGCCATCGCTGCGCTCAATCGGCGCATCCAGCTGGAAACTGACAGTCATGCCGTGAGGCTTCAGTGTTTCAATGAGTCCCTCACGGAGAACACCGACCTTTTCTTCTGTGACACCAACAAGCGCACCGAGGCTCAGATTAGAGCGGAACACCGACTGTTCCACATCCAAAATTTGAACTCCGTGGGCCGCGAGCACGCGGAAGAAAGCTGCGGAGACACCCGGGCGGTCTCGGCCAACAGCGGTAATAAGCACCGGAGCTAGTCCCGGTGCCAACGAAACCGATAGAGCATCGGTATCTACAGACTGACTGGGAGAGGTAATTACCTGTTCATTCACCAATCCAGTATCGCATGAAGCCCCGGCAGAGCGCTCATCGCATAGTGGGATTCCGCACTTCAGTGGGTGGCCAGCGACAGGCGCTAGCCATCGCCTTGCTCTCTTGCCCTTCTGGCGCTCCCTGCGCCCCCCTGCTCTTACTGCGCTCTCTTACTGCCTCTTCCCTAGGAAAGACTCTCAAAGACAAGACTAAGGCCCCATCACGGAGAACCGTGATGGGGCCTTAGCTTCGCGTAGTTATTAACTCAGAGTTGCATCAGCCATGTAGCCACTAGCTCTTAGAGCTGACGACCAACGTGGGCCTCTGCGCGCTGACGCTCAACCATGTGCGGGTAGTGCAGCTCGAACGCCGGGCGCTCCGAGCGGATGCGCGGCATCGAGGTGAAGTTGTGGCGCGGCGGCGGGCAAGAAGTAGCCCACTCGAGGGAGTTACCGTAACCCCACGGGTCATCAACAGTGACGACCTCACCGTAGCGCCAGGACTTGAAGACGTTCCAGACAAACGGGATAACAGACAGACCCAGGATGAACGCACCAACGGTGGAGATCATGTTCAGGGTGGTGAAACCGTCAGTCTCGAGGTAGTCGGCGTAACGACGCGGCATACCCTCGTTACCCAGCCAGTGCTGGACCAGGAAGGTCAGGTTGAAGCCGATGAAGGTCAGCCAGAAGTGAACCTTTGCCAGCTTCTCGTCGAGCATACGACCAGTCATCTTCGGGAACCAGAAGTAAACGCCCGAGTAGGAAGCGAAGACCAGGGTACCGAACAGGGTGTAGTGGAAGTGCGCCACGACGAAGTAAGTATCAGAGACGTGGAAGTCCAGCGGTGGGGAAGCCAGCATAATACCGGTCAAACCACCGAACAGGAAGGTCACGATGAAGCCGAGAGCGAAAGTCATCGGAGCCTCGAAGGTCATGTGGCCACGCCACATGGTGCCCATCCAGTTGATGAACTTAACACCGGTCGGGACCGAAATCAGGAAGGTCATGAACGAGAAGAACGGAAGCAGAACGCCACCGGTCACGAACATGTGGTGTGCCCACACAGCCATGGACAGACCTGCAATAGACAGGGTTGCGAAGACCATACCTGCGTAGCCGAACAGCGGCTTACGGGAAAAGACCGGAACGACCTCGGTGATGATGCCCACGAACGGCAACAGCAGGACGTAGACCTCTGGGTGACCGAAGAACCAGAACAGGTGCTGCCACAGCATTGCGCCACCGTTTGCCGGGTCGTAAATGTGACCGCCCAGCTTACGGTCGTACAAAACACCAAGAGCAGCTGCAGTCAGAATCGGGAAGATCAGCAGAGCCAGGATCGAGGTAACCAGGATGTTCCAGGTGAAGATTGGCATACGGAACATGGTCATGCCTGGTGCACGGAGGCACAGGACAGTGGTGGTCATGTTAATGGCGGAAGCGATGGTACCGACACCACCAACACCGACACCGACAATCCACAGGTCAGAACCGACACCCGGAGAGTGAATCGGGTCAGACAGCGGGGAGTACATGGTCCAACCGAAGTCAGCAGCACCACCCGGGGTCAGGAAGCCCGACAGCATCAGAATGCCACCAATGGTGGTCAGCCAGAAGCCGAAAGCGTTCAGACGCGGGAAAGCCACGTCCGGAGCACCAATCTGAAGTGGCAGAATGTAGTTAGCAAAACCCCAAACAATCGGGGTACCGAACAGAAGCAGCATCACCGTGCCGTGCATGGTGAACATCTGGTTGAACTGCTCGTTAGAAAGGAACTGAAGTCCTGGGGCGAAGAGCTCAGCACGGATAAGCAGAGCCATCAGACCGCCGACAAAGAAGAACGAGAAGGACATAATGATGTACATGATGCCCAGCTTCTTGTGGTCGGTCGTGGTCAGCATTTCCCACGCCCAGCTGCCCTTACGCTCATGTCCGAACGGCTGCGGCCGTTCCGGCGCTACAACGCCATGA
This sequence comes from Corynebacterium sp. HMSC076C10, assembly GCF_001812455.1. Lineage (NCBI taxonomy): Bacteria > Bacillati > Actinomycetota > Actinomycetes > Mycobacteriales > Corynebacteriaceae > Corynebacterium > Corynebacterium sp. HMSC076C10. Next base: position 12,092 of record NZ_KV809139.1, on the reverse strand, counting down.
TCTGGACGAGGCGCTACTGCAGTCATTCTTCCTCCTTACTACGCGAAGATTTCCTGTAACTCACTACAGGGATTTTAAGTTTTGTCCTTGTGAGAATAGTGCAGGCGAGTACGCGACGGCGAACCCACCTACCGCTATGTGCCAGATTCTAGTCTGAACCTTGGAAAAAGTTAAGGCTAAGGGATTTTCCGGCTCACTTCCCCACTCAGCTAAGCACACTATTAGTTTCCTGAGAATTGTCTTAACCTGGGCTAACGCCTATTTAGCAGGAACCGTCGAGGCTAGGACTACTACCCCCGTGTGTGTGCTGTCACCAGAGTGAGGCTCGATGCGGAATGTTCCCTACACCTGTGCTTTTAGAAGTCCCAGTCCTCATCCTCGGTTACTTCAGCCTTACCCATGACGTAGGAAGAGCCGGAACCCGAGAAGAAGTCGTGGTTTTCGTCAGCATTCGGCGACAGGGCCGACAGGATCGACGGCGAAACGCGAGTCTCGTCGGCCGGGAACATACCCTCATAGCCCAAGTTGTTCAGAGCCTTGTTGCCGTTGTAACGCAAGAAACGCTTGACATCCTCGGTCCAACCGAGTTCGTCGTACATCTCTTCGGTGTACTGAATCTCGTTGTCGTAGAGATCAAACATGAGGTCGAAGGTGTAATCCTTCAGCTCGTCACGTTCGGCCTGGGTCAGACGCTCCAGGTTGCGCTGGTACTTGTAACCGATGTAGTAACCGTGAACTGCCTCATCACGAATGATTAGGCGAATAATGTCCGCGGTGTTGGTCAGCTTGGCGTGGCTGGACCAGTACATCGGCAGGTAGAAGCCCGAGTAGAACAGGAAGGACTCCAGCAAAGTGGAAGCAACCTTCTTCTTCTGCGGATTATCGCCCTCGTAGTAGTCGAGGATAATCTTGGCCTTCTTCTGCAGGTACTCATTCTCCTCGCCCCAACGGAACGCATCCTGAATCTCAGGAGTCGACGCCAGCGTCTGGAAAATCGACGAGTAGCTCTTTGCGTGCACCGATTCCATGAAGGCGATATTGGTGTACACAGCTTCCTCGTGCGGAGTCAGCGCATCTGGAATGAGTGATACTGCACCTACCGTGCCCTGGATGGTGTCCAGCATGGTCAGACCAGTGAACACGCGCATCGTGGTGCGCTGCTCCAGTGCGTTGAGCGTATTCCAGCTCTTGATGTCATTCGACAGCGGCACCTTTTCCGGCAACCAGAAGTTACCGGTCAGACGATCCCAAACCTCGAGATCCTTATCATCAGGAATCGTGTTCCAGTCAATAGCCGCAACTGGGCATGCACGCGACTCTGGATTCTTCTCACGGTGGGCCGGAGTCGAGGGTGGGCAATCATCGAAACTCACGTGGAAACCTCTCCCTTTTTCATTGATATTGCCGTTTTTCGAACACACCTTATATATAAGGAACGTCCTTCACTCTTTACGAGTTCAAACAGCGACTGCAGCGGTGGCTATTCCAGCCTTGTCCCACTACAAAACGTCAGGCTCCCGATGAAAGGAGCCACTACCCTTAGCAGCTTACCCACACCCGCATTATTAAGCACGCGACCTAGAAGAAATCGCCCCACTTGCCGAGTCTTGTTCCCGGTGCCCCTCCCCTAACCCCACGTCACACAAAGAACAAGGTGCTTGACGACGCAATGTCCGTCGTCAAGCACCAAGCGCAAGATGTTGCGCGAACCTAGGCGTGAACCTTCTCTCGGTTTTCCGCCGTGTCGTTGATGATGCGGTCGGAGATGACGTACACCAGCAAACCTACGACAGCCATGAGCGCGAGCAACCAAGCGATGGTAGCGGAGACCCCTTCTGCTTCAGACTGCGCGATGGAGAGGGTGCTGAAGAAGGCCGGTCGAGAATCAACAAGCATGGCCGTTAACGCGATGCCAACCGGTACGGCAATGTTGATCGTCAGATTGTAGAAACCGATTGCAACACCGGACTTGGCGGCAGGAATGTTCTGCAGTGCGGTCGCGACCAACGGCGCATACATGAGCGCGAACCCTGATGGGAACAGAATCATGGAGACGATAACCGTGGCAACACCGGCCCCCGGCAGCACTGCGGGGATGAGCAACGCCACGATGATGATGCTGATAGCCGCGACAATGGCCTGCTTCGAGGGCAGGAACTTGGCAACCTTGCCAGACATTACACCGACGATGACAGCGCAGAGGTAGCCCGGCGCGAGGATATAGGCAGCACCGTCGAGGTTGATGCCATAGAGCTCGTCGACCATATACGGCAACAGAATGGCCGAATACCCCAACTGGACCATGTAAACCACGAGCACAACAATCAGCGCGCAAACGTAGCGAGCATTGGTAAAGAACGACGGGCTGACCACGGCGTTGTCATGTGTCCGGATGTGCCAGACAAAGAGCGCGACGCCCAGCGCAGCGGCAACCAGCCACCACCATTGGAACTGCTGCATGAACAGCATCACCGCAGTGGCGATGACCGCGATGAGGAACAGGCCAAAGATATCCAGGTGACTCTTCTGCTGCTGCTCCTCCGGAACTGTCTTGATCAGGAACGGAATGGCAACTATCAGAATGAGCGAAATCAGGAACATAGCCGGCCAGGAAATGTAGGTAGCCACGATTCCCGAGGTCAACGTTCCAATCAGCAGCGCGGCTTGGAAGGCCGCGGTGGAAAAGCCGAGGTAGGTTTTCTGATCTTCTGGGCTTAGGTACTTGGTGACATAGATGACGTAGAGTGTCTCAGCCGCCGCCAGGCCGGCAGTTTGAATAATGCGGGCAGTAAGCACGATTGGCCATACTCCCTGGAAGAAATAACCCAGTAGAGAGCCCACGGCGACGAAGCCGATACCGACAATCATCAATTTGCGGATACTGATGCTGTCCGCCAATGCGGCGTACACCACCGCTCCAATGCCAATCAAGATACCGGCGAGTGTCGCCTGCAGACTGGCCGTGGAGACACTGAGGTCCAGAGATTCCGCAATCGGCTTGGTCATGAACTTAAAGCCATTGTCCAAGACCAAACAGAATACAAAGGAAAACAGCAAGACCGGGACTGCGGCCTTAGGGTTTGGCGCGGCAGCCTTGGACGCTGCGCTTTCACGGGGATTCACGTTCAAGCTGGTATTGCTGGCGGGATTGCTCATCGCACTGTACCTATTTCACACTTCAAGCCAATTGATTGCGGACCAGGACACTAGAGTCGAGCCAGCGGCAATGCCAGCTCCATCATCGTCGTGAAGGCCTTCTCACGTTCTTCCGGAGTGGTCTTTCCACCGGTGACGATGTTGTCCGACACAGTGAAGATTCCCATGGCCTCCACACCGGCCTCGGCGGCGGTGGCATAAAGGCCAGCAGATTCCATCTCCACCGCCAGCACACCCATGCGTGCCCAACGGTCGTTCACATCATCCTGGAAGTTGTAGAAAATATCGCTGGACAAGATGTTGCCGACGTGTGTAGTGATGCCCTGCTCGCGGGCACGATCGCGAACATCTTCAATCAGACGGAAAGATGCGGACGGGGCGAACGTTCCCGGCAAGTTGTACTGCGATAGAAAATTGGAGTCCGTCGATGCCGTCTGGCCGATAACCACGTCATACAGGTCCAGCTCCGGCTGCAACGCGCCGCAGGAACCGACGCGAATCAGCTTCTTGCAGCCGAAAACATGGATAAGTTCCCAGGAGTACAGCGAGATAGACGGAATGCCCATACCGGATCCCATGACGGACACTTCCTGCCCCTGGTAGGTGCCGGTAAAGCCCAACATGTTGCGAACTTTGTTGAACTGAACGACATCGTCCAAATAGGTCTCCGCAATGAACTTGGCACGCAGCGGGTCACCTGGCAACAAAATGGTCTCTGCAATCGGCGCACCCTTTGGGTTGATGTGTGGAGTGCTCTTACCAGTGGTATCGGACATGGCTTCCAGCCCCTTCCCCCACTAGCCGTGGGTGAAAATTATGCGAACATTGGTGTACCACTGCCCAGGTTAATTACCTGGATTACAACCGTCAATAGTGATATTTACATTTGTTCCCAATTGGGTGGAGTGACGAAAAAGGCGCGAGAATCTCCCGGCAAAACTCGGGGAAATTCTCGCGCCTTCAATGCGCTACAACTGAAGCACTAGATGCCTAGCCCTCAAGCACGCTTGCTTAAAGCATGCAGGATACGCAACCCTCGACCTCAGTACCCTCCAGCGCAACCTGACGCAGGCGGATGTAGTACAGAGTCTTAATACCCTTGCGCCATGCGTAAATCTGCGCACGGTTGAGGTCACGAGTGCTCACCGTGTCCTTGAAGAACAAGGTCAGCGACAGTCCCTGGTCAACATACTTGGTAGCGACCGCGTAAGTGTCAATGATCTTCTCGTAGCCGATTTCGTAGGCGTCCTGGAAGTACTCACGGTTGTCATTGTCCAAGTGCGGAGCCGGATAGTATACGCGACCGATCTTGCCCTCCTTGCGAATCTCAATCTGAGATGCAATCGGGTGAATCGACGAGGTCGAGTTGTTGATGTAGGAAATCGAACCGGTCGGCGGCACTGCCTGCAGGTTACGGTTGAACAGGCCGTACTCCATGACGTCGGCCTTCAGTTGCGCCCAGTCCTCAGCGTCCGGAATGTGCGCGGTGGAGTTCTCGAAGATCTCCTTGACGTGCTGAGTCTTCGGCTGGAACTCTGCCGGATCGAAGTTATCGAAGTACTTGCCGCTGGCGTAGTCAGAGTTCTCAAAGTTGACGAACTTCTGACCGCGCTCGCGAGCAATCTTGTTGGATGCGCGCAGGACTGCGTAGAGCACTGCTGCGAAGTAGGCGTTGGTGAAGTCCAGGCCCTCTTCCGAGCCGTACATAATCTTCTCGCGGCCAAGGTAGCCGTGCAGGTTCATCTGCCCCAGGCCGATGGCGTGAGATCCGTCGTTGCCCTTGCGAATCGATGGCACCGAGTCAATAGAAGTCTGCTCACTGACCGCAGTCAGGCCACGGATGGCAGTCTCGACAGTGCGACCAAAGTCCGGCGAGTCCATGGTCATCGCAATATTCAGCGAACCGAGGTTACAGGAAATGTCCTCACCCACGTGCTCGTAGGACAGGTCCGCATTGTAGGTCGACGGGGTGTTGACCTGCAGAATCTCCGAGCAGAGGTTCGACATGTTAATGCGGCCCTCAATCGGGTTCGCGCGGTTAACCGTGTCCTCGAACATGATGTACGGGTAGCCGGACTCAAACTGAATCTCAGCGATGGTCTGGAAGAACTGACGCGCGTTGATCTTCTGCTTACGAATACGCGGGTCCTCGACCATATCCGCGTAATTCTCGGTGATGCTAATGTCCGCGAACGGCTTACCGTAGACACGCTCGACATCGTACGGGCTGAAGAGGTACATGTCGTCGTTACGCTTGGCCAGCTCGAACGTGATGTCCGGAATGACAACGCCGAGCGACAGCGACTTGATGCGAATCTTCTCGTCCGCGTTCTCACGCTTGGTATCCAGGAAGCGCATGATGTCCGGGTGGTGCGCGTGCAGGTAGACAGCGCCTGCTCCCTGGCGAGCACCCAGCTGGTTAGCGTAGGAGAAGGAGTCCTCCAGCAGCTTCATAACCGGGATGACACCGGAAGACTGATTCTCGATGTGCTTAATCGGAGCGCCCTGTTCACGCAGGTTGCTCAGCAGCAGCGCCACACCACCGCCGCGCTTGGACAGCTGCAGCGAGGAGTTGATGGCGCGGCCAATGGACTCCATGTTGTCCTCGATACGCAGCAGGAAGCAGCTCACCGGCTCGCCGCGCTGGGCCTTACCGGAGTTGAGGAATGTAGGAGTAGCAGGCTGGAAGCGTCCGGCGATGATCTCATCAACCAGGTGCTGCGCGAGCCCCAAGTCGCCGTCGGCAAGCGTAAGAGCAACCATGCACACACGGTCTTCGTAGCGCTCCAAGTAACGCTTGCCGTCGAAAGTCTTCAGCGTGTACGAGGTGTAGTACTTGTAAGCACCCAGGAAAGTCTGAAAACGGAACTTGTGGGCGTAGGCCTGCTTGAACAGCGCCTTGACGTCCTCAAATTCGTACTTCTCCAGAACCTCAGCCTCGTAGTAATGGTTCTCTACCAGGTAATCGAGCTTCTCCCGCAAGTTATGGAAGAACACAGTGTTCTGATTGACATGCTGCAAGAAGAACTGTCGCGCAGCCATGCGGTCCTTATCGAACTGAATCTTGCCGTCTTCACCGTACAGATTCAGCAGCGCATTGAGCGCGTGGTAATCCAGCTTGTCCTCGCCCACCGGCTCCGCGACCTGCTTGCCCATTTCCGACACGTTGACTCCTTTAATATTCATTTGCCTGCGCAGGGTCTGTTCAATCACTGCCCAGAGCAATCCAATCTAGCTATTTTCCTCGCGCACCGCTTTACGACGGCTTCCGCGAGCGCACCCATTCGGTTGTCTCAGTGCCCCTTCCCTCGACACTGAGGCTAGCCAACTTAAGCGCTGGCTTTACCGTGGAAGAACTCCTCTAGCCCTTCTCGGACTCGCTGCACATCATGGTCGGTTCCCATCAGCTCGAAGCGATATAGATATGGAACCTTGCACTTGTAGGAGATGACATCCCCTGCTTTACAGAAGTCCTCACCGAAGTTGAGATTGCCGGCAGCAATCACACCTCGGATGAAAGAGCGGTTGTGCTCATTATTAAGAAATTTGATGACCTGCGGAGGAACTGGCCTTGAGTTACCGCCGCTGATGGAAGCGCCGCCACCATAAGTCGGGCAAATGAGGACGTAGGGCTCATCGACGATAAGCTCCGGCTCATTACGACGGATGGGAATGCGGGCATTTTTGATATCTAGCTTTTCAACAAACTTGTGTGTATTCCCCGTCGCCGAGGAGAAATACACCACCAGCATGAGAGCTTCACCCTTTACATCGCAAAACCCCCGCAATCTTCGTTTCCCGGGTGGTCAACGAAATCTGCGGGGAGGTGTGTGATTCTTAAGCTGCCTGGAGAGCCTTGATGCGGTCCGGGCGGAAACCCGACCAGGTCTCAGTGCCAGTGTCAACGACCGGCGCCTGGAGATGACCGAGAGCCATGACGTAATCCCGAGCCTCATCATCCATGGTGATGTCGACGATATCGTAGGCAATTCCAGCCTTATCGAGGGCGCGAGTGGTAGCGCGGCACTGGACACATGCAGGCTTGCTGTAAACGGTAACCATGACTCTCACAAACTTTCTGGCTTTGAGTAAGACCAATGAATCGGATCGACTTCGTACAAACAACGGAAGCGGCCGAGGAATCAGCGGATTGATTGAATGACTGAAAGCTCCCGGAGGTCCATGAGAAACCGAGTACGGGTGGCCGACAGATCCTTTTAGCTATCCTTGGCTCGACATCGAAAACACTACACTTGGTGCCTAGAAAACTCTAGTCATACTAGATGTAGTACTCACAACCATGGTATTCCCTGTTCGGAGATCTCTGGCGCACAAGATGTTGTACACAGACGCACCACAACCTTGTAATTTCACGCTAAAAATTCTAGAAAATCGCAGAAAAACAACTATCGGCGCATTTTGGTTAAACCAATTACTGCAAGACGGCTCGAGGCCAATCACACCAATACCAGGCGCCGCACCGCCCCTCCCCTTCCCTGTCCCTCCCCTGCCCAACTTCGGACTCAGCAGCGATCTCAAAAAATCACGGGCTGCACATGTGAACACGGGCTGCACATGTGAAACTGTGTAAGTTTATGACACTTTCAAGCCATTTTTCGAGCCATTTCTGTCATAAACGTAGTCAGTAACTTCCATCGCCCCACCGCCGCCAGCCATAAACGCAGTAACCGCCTGAACCTCCCCTCCCTAAAAACCAAAAACCGCAACCTTTAGCCACAGTAAAACTGCGACTTCAGATTGCGGTTTTGGCAATAAATGAGGAAGCTATTTGCTTCGCGCTAGCCTAAATAAGGCTTAGCCCTGGCGGGCCTTGAAGCGCGGCTCCTTCTTGTTGATCACGTAGACCTTGCCACGACGGCGCACGACCTGAGCGCCCGGCTTGTTCTTCAGCGACCGAAGGGACTTGCGGACCTTCATTCGGGCGCTCCTTTCTACTCGGCTCCGAAACGGGAATGTGCACACTGCACTCTCCCCGGACAATCACCCCAGTGACTGCCTGGCAACGCACCCTTCCTGATAATCCGAAGAAATATCAAAGAGTATGCGTTACGACACGAGTTGCCATACTACCTAATAAGCGGAATAACTCCAAAAATCCGGGGGAAACATGTCCTTTGACGGTCAACCCCAAGATTGCAACTCCCCACGTTGCAACTGCCTCCGCTTCTCTATTTGGCAGCGGCAATCATGTACTCGCGGACCTCGGCAAGTGTCTTGCCAGAAGTCTCCGGCACCGCCTTGATGGTGAATACCAGCGCAATCGCACCCGTGATGGCAAAGAAGAAGAATGACCACGCACCACCGACAGCATCCACCATCGGGAGAAATGCCTGCGCCACAAACCAGTTCGCAACCCAGAGCGCGAGCCCTGCCAGCCCCATACCCAGGCCACGGGCTTCTGTCGGGACAATCTCGGAAATCAGGAGCCAGGTCGCCACCGACACAGCCGCCTGCTGAAATACGATAAATACAGTCATCAGCAGAAGCGACATCATGGCACCCGTCGAAGAGTTACTCGACAGGCCATAGACGGGCGCCAGCACGAGCAGCGAGCTTGCACAGCCCACCAAACCGATAATCAGCATTCGCCGGCGACCAACGCGGTCAATAATGCTCATACCGATTGCACACGAGATCACCGAGGCGATACCGATGATGATGGAGGTGTAGACAGAGCTTTCCGTCGACAAGCCAACCTTGTTCATCATCGTCGGCGCGAAATACATAATCGCGTTCGCACCCGTGACCTGCTGCGTCACGCCAATCAGCATCGCAATGATGACGGTGCGTCGCACCCACGGGGTTTTCACAGCCAGACGCTCTGCTGCACGCTGATCGGCGCTTGACGACGCCTCACCAACGGCAACCTCAGCCAAGGTCGCCTCATCTCCCTGCATCTGACGCAGCACGGCCAGCGCCTTGCCCTCCTGTCCTCGACGGACGAGGTAGGCCGGTGTGTCCGGCAGAACCAGCATGCCGATGAGCAGCACGATGCCGGGGACAGCGCCGAATCCAAGCATGAGTCGCCAGTTACCGGAGGAGGCTAGGGCGGAGTTGGTGAGGAACGCCACCAGCTGACCAATCACGATCATCAGCGAGTTCAGGCTGACCAGGCGTCCACGCACATGCGGTGGTGCCATTTCGGAGATGTACATCGGTACGACGATGGAAACACCACCGATACAGACGCCGAGCAAAGTACGCGCAGCACCCAGCGAAAACGCACTAGCAGCGAAAGCGCACCAGATACTGCCGATGATGAAGCCGACCGCTCCGAGCAGGATGGTGCCACGGCGCCCCAGGGAGTCCGCTACGCGACCGCCCAGGAACGCACCGATAGCCGCACCGACCAAGAGCATGGCGGTGACAGTGGACTCCTGTCCTGGAGTCAGCTCAAAAGAGCGCTGGATATACAGCAGCGCGCCCGAGATGACACCGGTGTCGTAACCAAAGAGGAGGCCGCCCAGAGCGGCGATGATAGCCACGGCTATCGACCGAGATGTGGTGGTTTCCCGGTTCGGTCCAGTCTTATTCTGTTCGGTTGTACTCACGCTGGAAATCTTGCCACCGTCCAGGCAAAGACCCCCTATCCGAACAGCACTTACTCGATAAAGATGAGAGTTTTGGCACTCTTCTGGCAGGAAAATCATCCCTTTTCCCGTCCGGAACTAGCGGTAGAGTGAGGCTCATGACCCCAGTAGGCACACAGGATTTCCCGCATCCCCTCCAGTCGGAGATTATTAACGACCTCCACGTCCAGCCCACCATCAATGCCGCCGAGGAAATCAGCCGCCGAGTCGATTTTCTCTGCGATTATTTCCGCACCGCGCACGCCAAGGGATTCGTGCTCGGAATTTCTGGCGGCCAAGACTCCACGCTGGCCGGGCGTCTAGCGCAGTTGGCCGTCGAAAAGCTTCGCGACGGCGGTGAGGATGCCACTTTCATTGCCATTCGCCTCCCCCACGGCGTCCAGTCCGATGAGGACGACGCACAGGTGGCACTGCAATTCATTCAGCCTGACCAAAGGCTAACTATCGATATCGCACCGGCCACCGCCGCGATAACCACCCAGGTCACCGATGCCCTGGCCGGCAGCGCTATCAGCGATTTCAACAAGGGAAATATTAAGGCCCGCATGCGAATGATTGCCCAGTACGCAGTGGCGGGTGTTGACGGCGCTTTGGTCATCGGCACAGATCACGCCGCGGAGGCGGTCACCGGCTTCTACACCAAGCACGGCGACGGCGCCTGCGACCTCGTCCCGCTGCAGGGGCTGAGCAAGCGCCAGGGCGCGGCCTTACTCCGTCACCTCGGCGCACCAGCCAGTACGTGGGAGAAGGTGCCGACGGCCGACCTGGAAGAAGACCGCCCTGCGCTTCCCGACGAAGTTGCGCTCGGGGTGACCTATACCGCCATCGACGACTACCTCGAAGGCAAGGCTGTCTCAGATGAGGATGCCGCGCGAATCGAGCACCTCTACTCCATTTCCCGGCACAAGCGAGCTGTCCCGCCCGGACCGGCCGATTCCTGGTGGCGCTAGGCTACTGCCCCGGGCCACCGATCTAGCGTCCCGGACAGAGCAGCAAACCCCTTAAGAGAAGGCCTCCGCGCCAGCGTCCCAAATAGCCCCAACTGCGGCCAAGCTGTCTGCCGCACCGGCTTCGGCGCTGGGTTCCAGCGCAGGTGAACCATCCTGGACGAGCTCGGCGGTCACCAAACCGTGGGCGAACGCCCACATGGCCAATCCCTTAGGCTCATCGCCGGCAACCTTAATGAATGCATCGCGAATCCAGGCATCCAACGACGAAGGCGAGACGACATTCACGAAATTAGTGCGACTCATCAGCCGGTAACCATGCGGATCGTCGAGAACTGCCTGGCGGTACGCCTGCAGCAGAGACGCCGAAGTGCATTCCTCATCAATGGCAGCATGAATACGCTTGCCCAGATTCTCGAGGCTCTCGGTCAGCAACAGCTGAAGGAGCTCTTCTTTACCGCTGATGTGCTTGTACAGCGATGGCGCCTTCACATCGAGCCGCGCCGCTAGGCGGCGCATGCTGATAGCACTCCAGCCCGATTCGCGCAGCATCGCGCGCGCTTCATCTACGATCTTCTGCATACGTGGAGACTGCCTGCGCACATCGGGCTGCGCTGGCACCCCATCGGTCGATTCTATGGTGCACGTCACATTTGCGACTGTAACGGGTTGAATCTCACTTAGGGCGCTTTTGGGTAATTTAACCCAACAATTTTTAAAAAACAGCTAACGGCGGTGCTCAGTCACTAAAAGCTGCCTTTGCACGCTACAAGCTTTGCTTCACGACGGAGCCCCCACCGTCGTAAAGCAAAAGTGCCGTATGCCACCGCTACACTTCGTAGCGATTCGGCTCCTCCCCGAGGTGGAAATGGCGACCCGAAACATCGTTCGGGGTAATGCGCACGTAGTTGTACTTTAACGTCGGCAGCCAGGGCTTCAGCGGCAGCTCATCTGCAGCGTTAATATCCGCGCGGGAGGTGAGAACCTCTGCGTCACCCTTTACGATGACCGACCAGGCCTTCTGAGCATCCTTGTCAACAAAGTCGGCCTCAAAAAGAACATCGTGGTTCAGAGAAACAGTAAAGAGCTTCGACCCCTCGGCAGTGCGGAAGTAAATGCTTCCCTCATGAACGACGTAGTTCAGCGGGAAAAGATCCATATCGTCTTTACGACGAACAACCAGCCGCCCAAAAGTCTGCGTAGCCAGCAGCTCAAGGGATTCTTCGGTGGACAGTTTCTGAATAACGGAGTCGTTGTGTGCCATACCCCCAGTATTCCACCGTTCAGACAAAGTTGCTACAGCCATACGGATTACCAATCATTGAGGTAAACGGCGAGCACACTACGGGTTAAGTAAAGAAAAGTGTGTCCGCATGCC
>NZ_KV809138.1:0-6932 GCF_001812455.1 Corynebacterium sp. HMSC076C10 | reverse complement strand
GCTGCGGCCCACTTTTTGTTACCCACAGGTAAACGGAATTAACTAAGCGTCGATCGGATCCTCGGTTTCCTCTTTTGGTGAATCCTCGTTGGCTCTCTGTGGCAGACTGTCTCTATGACTAATCAGACACCTAACTCCGATGTGGTTAACCTCGCTTCTTCTGAGGACGAGGCTCAAGACAACTTCACTCCCGTAACGACCGAAGAAGGTAAGCTACAACAGCTTATTGAATGGCTCGAAGAACACGTCTCGGCCTATTCCTACTTGAGCGAGGTTGTCCCCTTGGGTGCCTCTGAGGAAGACATTAAGAAGGCTCGTGCTTCAGTCAATGACCGCGGCGCTCGTATGCCAGACGCCATCATTCACGGTTCAATGATGGTCCTGGGGGCGGCCGTCAACCATTCCTCGCCATACCTTGCGTATGCCGACGGCAAAGTAGAGGTGACGGATACGACGGTGGGGGATAGTCCTAGCGTTCCGGTGCGGGTTTTTGTCCCACAGGATCCAACCGGGTCTGTGGTAGTTGCCGCACACGGCGGCGCTTTCTGGATGGGCGACGGCAGTCTGCGTGAGAATTCCTTCGGCCCAAATATGGCTGCCCTGGCAGCCCGATCGGGCGCAATTGTTGTGGACGTGGATTACCGGCTCGCACCAGAGCACAAGGTATCTGAGGCCGTCAATGACATCGCGCGGGTAGTCGCATCTGTCGCAGATGATTCGTTGCAGCTTCAAAAATTGGGTGCAATGCCCATCAGTGATCAGAACCCAATAGTTCTCTATGGTGTCTCTTCAGGCGGCCACAACGTTGTTTCCGCGGTAGACCAGATTAGTCAAGACACTCCGGTTGCTCTGTTGCTCGTTGCCCCGGCTCTAGACCTGCGTGGTGCTCCTGCGGTGTGGTTGCAGGCATTCTTCGGCACCTCTGATGATTCGGCAAAGGAAGTGTCACCGGGATTGCATGAGCCGTCGCGAAGCATGCGTGTCCACGTTCAGGCGGCCTCCCGCGATACTGTTGTTCGGCCAGCTACCGAGTACCTGAAGAAGGTTGAGGAGGCAGGGGGAGAGGCCTCTCAGGCGGAATTCTTGGCAACTCACCAGATTGCGGTTCCAAAGGTTCAGCGAGAGCAGATTACGGACGCGGCGCGGTTCATTCTAGAGGTCACTCACACGGAACGTGAGCTGCCAGAGGACCCGGCAGGTGAATACGATAAGGAAGCGATTGACCGGCAGAACGAAGAGTCCTGGGGCAAGAGCTAGTCAACCCGTTTCAGTTCCTAATGGCGCTCTCGCTGTGCATGTGAGCACCGCAGAGGGGAGCGCTGCTAAGGGAAATCGGGGGGGGGGGCGGGGCGGCAACAGCTCAGTGCCAAAAGGTCGGGGCTAACAGCCCCCGACTAGTTCAGCGGCAGGAGATTGCGCTTCGTTGCGTGTACCTCTTCCACCCGGTCGATGTTGCGTTCGAGCACATTCCAATCGTTGACAGGAATATTGCGCTGGGCTTGGGCAATGATTGACTTGTCTGGAGTGGACCACGCGAGCGGCACTGGGGTGATTTCGTCGTAGAACTCGGTGCGGCTCTTGTGTGTACCGGCAACAGCAACAGCTGGCACCTTCGCGCCCACGCGGCGGGGGACCCCGGAAATCGTGGTGACCGTACGTGTAGCCAGGGCCGGGACGGGCTCGCCATCGGAGGGGTTTTTACGCATGTCCACCAGGGTCATCAGCACCATGGTCCGCTCATCCACACGCGCAATCATGGCCGGAACCAGCGGGGATTCGTCGTAAAGCTCTTGCGGATCCTTAATTGCGCGTCGCACCTGGAAGGTAACGCCGACGTAGAGAGCCGCGAGGGCGAAAAGCACAACCGCGCTGCCGATAACAAACGGCGTGCGGTCGAAAACTATTAGAACCAGCACAGCGCCGACGAGCAGCAGAGCAGAGAAAATGCCGGAGGAGATGAGCAGTCGGCGGGCATCGCGGTAGTACTCGTTGTTGGCGTTGGTGTGCTCGCGGTTGACGGGGAAGTGAAAGTTCATGGCAGTCCTTTAGTTATCCAGTTTTCTAGGATTCCGAGCTAGCGGTGGAATCACCGGGCAGGGAGGGCCCGAGGTACTCGTCTGCGTCGACGATTCGGTAGGCGTAGCCCTGTTCCGCCAGGAAACGCTGGCGGTGAGCTGCGTATTCGGTATCGAGCGTATCGCGAGTCACCACCGAGTAAAAGACGGCGCCACCACCATCGGACTTCGGGCGCAGGAGACGCCCCAGGCGCTGTGCCTCCTCCTGTCGGGAACCGAAGGTGCCGGAGATTTGCACGGCGACAGAGGCTTCGGGAAGGTCGATGGAAAAGTTCGCAACCTTGGAGACCACCAGCGTGTTGATCTCGCCGCGCCGGAACTTCCCAAAGAGCTCCTCGCGTTTGGCGTTGGACGTCTTTCCTTCGATGACGTCGACGCCGAGCTCTTCGCCGATCTCTTCGAGCTGATCCAGGTAGGCACCAATCACCAGAGCGGGTTCGCCCTCGTGTCGGGCAAGGATTTGCTTGACGACGGGAATCTTCGTCGGCGTCGTTGCGGCCAGACGATACCTGTCGGAGGCCTCAGCCGTGGCGTAGAGCATGCGCTCGGACTCGGTTGGGGTCACGCGGACCTCAACGCAGTCAGCCGGTGCGATCCAGCCCTGGGCTTCGATGTCCTTCCACGGGGCGTCGTAGCGCTTCGGGCCGATCAGGCTGAAGACGTCGCCCTCGCGGCCATCTTCGCGCACCAGGGTAGCGGTGAGCCCCAGTCGACGGCGCGACTGCAGATCCGCACTCATTCGGAACACAGGAGCGGGCAGGAGGTGGACCTCGTCATAGATGATGAGGCCCCAGTCGCGGGAATCGAATAGCTCGAGTGCGCGGTATTCTCCCTTGGTCTTGCGCGTGACCACTTGGTAGGTCGCAATGGTGACGGGGCGAATTTCCTTCTTTTCGCCGGAGTATTCGCCGATTTCGTCCTCGGTCAGCGAGGTGCGTCGCAGCAGCTCGTCGCGCCACTGCCTGCCAGCGACGGTGTTGGTGACCAGGATCAAAGTGGTGCGCTGCGCGTCCACCATCGCTGCCGCGCCGACAATCGTTTTACCTGCGCCACAGGGTAGCACCACGACGCCGGAGCCACCTTCGCGGAAGGAATCAGCCGCCATGCGCTGGTAGTCGCGCAGTTCCCAGGTGTCGTGGCCTCCGGTGCCCTGATCCTGCCAAGCGATGGCGTGTGCCTCACCGTCGATGTAGCCGGCGGTGTCATTGGCAGGCCAACCGACCTTCAGCAGCTCCTGTTTGATTCGGCCTCGCTCGGAGGGGTGCACGGTCCAGGTGTCGGCATCGATTTGCTCGCCGAGCATCGGACGAATCTTTTTGTGCTTGGTCACCTCGGCCAGTACCGCAGGGTCGTGTGAAACCAGAATAAGGCCGTGAGCTGGATGCTTGGTCAGGCTCAGGCGACCGTAGCGGTCCATGGTCTCCGCGACGTCGATAAGCAGCGGCTGTGGGACGGGGAACTTGGAGAAGCGCTCGAGGACATCGACCACCTGCTCCGCGTCGTGACCGGCGGCGCGGGCATTCCACAGCGCCAGCGGGGTGATGCGGTAGGTGTGCACATGTTCAGGAGCACGTTCGAGCTCCGCGAACGGTGCCAGCGCCGCGCGTGCCGCATCCGCCTCCGGATTATCGACCTCCAGCAGCACCGTCTTGTCCGATTGGACGATCAGCGGACCCGTACCGAAACCCATTATTTCCTCGCCTCGCAGACATTCGACCAAAAATAAGCTAAAGGTCAATTCTGCCACGATTACGCAGAAGATGCGGCACGGGCTCGAATCATCCCGAACCGCCACATTCGCTTCTGCATCGCTTTACGACGGTCCGCGCGCCCGCCGCCTAGTCGACAGGATGTACTTCGGTTATGCGATGCAGCAGGAAGCGCAGCACTTGGCTGGTGGCCGGGTCGATAGCATCGACCTGCCCACCGGAGACTGTGACTGGGCGCACGCGCTTGCGGCCGGGTTTGCCGTTGCGGTCAACGTAGCTCAAATACAGGTCGTCACCGTGGCGAGCCGCGCGCTGCAGGAGCTTGAATGCTTCGGTGCCGGAGGCGTAGTCGCTCGTGCCACCGGTGCTAGTGCTGGCACCGGCAGCTGTGCCCGTACCTGTCGTCCAATCCGCAGCCGAGTCAGAGACCCCAGCAGTGCTGCCACTGGCCGTAGCGCCACTGGAACTACCAGCATGCTCAGCAGCACGGTTGCCATCGGCAATAGCCGTCAACGCCTGGCTGATGCGTTCCGGTTCGGGCATCGTTGTACGCGCAGCGGGCACCGGAGCTGGCGCCTCAATGCGGCAGGGAGCGCGACAGAGATCCAGCACCAAACCCTCTGCATCTTCGGCGATGATGGAAAAGCCCGCATTTCTAGCGGTCTCAATCACCTGGGCAAGCGGGGCCTGGCTAATTAGCACCGTTTCGGCAATCTTCCGCAACGCCAGGCTTTGTCCAGCCTGGTGACTCTGGAATGAGGCCAGCAGGGCCGGATCGTCACAGCGGATAAACGAAGCTGCGGGGCCACCGCGGAGACGACCGTGGCGGCGGGCGACGTCGTCAAGCAAATAGGTAATGGACTGCGGCACCTCGCCGACGGCGTAGCGCGAAAGAAACTCCGAGATATCGGCGGCATTGATGCCGGCGTCGAGGGCATCGCGAAGGCTGTCTTCGGTCACGCGGTAGACGCTGGCGAGGCCGGGAGATTCCAGCTGCGCAATCGAACTGAGCATGCGTTCCATCTCCGGGGATGCGGGGCCCGGTACGACGATGGTGTTGTCCGCCTGAACCATCAGGTACGAGGCGTTCGGCGGCAAGAGGTTGTTGCAGGCGGCACGCAGATCGTCGAAGGCCTCGGCGGTACCGGATTCGATGAGCGCGACCATGGCTTTGCCGACCTCGCTAAGGCCGACGGAAATCGTTTCCACGCCCGGGTCCCGCACGACGATGCCGAGGGCGACCAGCTCGTCGACCACGCCACTGAGCGTCTCGTCCGTGCACCTCGCGTTGGTAATCGGGTAGTAGTAGGCGGCGCATTCACGCAGGTCAGTCAGAGCAACGATGTCGTTGTCGCTTGCCGACGACGCCACCTGCGCACAGCAGGCCAGCACCATTTCCCGGATTGACGGTACCCCGGAGAGCCGAGCTTGTGGGGAGAGTAGAGCAATGCGCTTGCCTTCCTCATTGAGCTGGTCGACCCGCCAGGGAGCTGCGTCGCTAGTGCGAGTGCCGACCGTCAAACTCACCCACCGGTCAACCAGATCGGCGTCGAGGAAGCCGTCGGCTGCCAGCGTGGGGGCGAAATAGTCACCACCGCTGTCGTGCAGTGGCAGCGGATGTGGAGTACCGACATGAACCAGGCCCGCTGCACTGAGATTAGCCACGCCGCGAGCCAACTCCGAGATGTCGACGCCGAGCTCCTCGATGAGACTGCGGGTTTCCCGCACTCCGATGACGCCGTTTTTCAAGGTCGGCGCGGGGTCGGTTCCCAGCAAGTCCAGCAGGTCAGTCAGCTGTCGCAAAGTTTCCCAGGCAGTGGCGGCAGCACGGTCGTTACCGCTGGCAATCACGTGGGTAGCGGGGGTTTCGGGGCGCAGGGGGACGTCGTCGTCGGCAAGCCCGACTCCACGCATAAGCGCGCGAACGGTGGCGGGCAGGCGAACGGTGCCCTCGTCGATGCGTTCGAGCAGGCCGGCGTTGATGAGCGCTGGGACCGGCAGCGAAGGGTCGGCATCCGGATGAGCGTCCTTTGTGACGCCGAGCCCTCCGGAGTTGGCGAGGGTATCCAGGAGACGCTGCTGCCTGTCTGTGACCTCGGTGAGTGCCGTGCGTAGCTGGCTGCGGCTGGGGCCATCGGGATTGGGCAGAAGATACCAGCCAGGTGGCAACGAGGTGGCGACCTCATCGCTGAGGCAGAAGTAGTCCTGCCAGGGCAGAGGCTTCTTGCGGGTGGACTTGCCGGTGAAGGTGCCGCGGGGGCCGGGACCGTTGCCCCAGATGAGTCCGTATTCGCGCAGGGTATCGAGGCTTGTCCGAATATGCGTGGCCGTGGGCCGTTGATTGGCGGGAACCTCTGCTCGAGAGAGTAAGTCGAGAATGTAGTCGATGAGGGCGTCCGCAGTGACGGGTTCGGCGTCAGCACCGAGGTCGGCGGCGGCCTCAATGCAGGCGAGCTCCAGTGCGGGCAGTCTGGTCAGCGCGCGGGAGACAGAAGCGCGGAGCTGGAGCCTTGCCGCTAGCACCTGGGAAGACTTCGGCGGTGGCGACAGCGCATCGGGGCGATTGCTGAGGATAGTGCCCACAAATTGGTCTGGTTGACCTGCCAACCAGTCGGAAAAGAGTGCAAAGGGGGTGGTGCTAGTCATGACAATCCCCACTTTAGTGAGATTTAAGGAGGGGAGAAGGTGACTGGGGAGAAAATTTTTGGGATAATCTCAGCATGGCTAACGTTGCAAAGAAATCCTATGTCGATCCCGGCTGGCCGAAGGACCTCGAGCCTGGTCAGCACGCTGTTACTGAACTGATTGCTCACCACGCTGGTGCAGATTCGCCTTTCGGCGACATTGAGTTCCCGGTTGATCCGGAGACTCTGGGTTACGTGCACCCGACCACGGTGATTAACAAGTAATCTTTTAGATTCTTAGCAGAGCTACTTCTGCTGGAGGCCCGCAGCCGTGACTGCTAGTTCAGCCATGGCTGCGGGTTTTCACATCAGTGGCCTCGGGGCGGGGGCTTGAGTAGGGGCGCTTGAAGTGGGGGGGGGGCTTGAAGTGGGCGGGGGCTTATTCAAGCCCGTTTCCGGTTAATCCACCGGAATGGCCCCATGGATGCGAGCTGCAAATGTGAAACTGTGTAAGTTTATGACAC
>NZ_KV809137.1:0-225 GCF_001812455.1 Corynebacterium sp. HMSC076C10 | reverse complement strand
TGCTTTGTCGGTTTCTCCACAAGACATAGCCTGCCATGCAGCACAAACCGACAATAGAGCCGGCGCGCAGCGTGTTTGGAGACACCCAGAGCATTAGCAGCGGCTCTATAGCCCATGCCCTGCTCAAATAGTTCAACCAATTGCTCGCGCTGATATTCGCTCAGCGAACTTTGTGCTCTCAATGACAACTGCTCCCCACTAGTCGGTAACTGATTTCTCAGTCCA
>NZ_KV809136.1:0-11769 GCF_001812455.1 Corynebacterium sp. HMSC076C10 | reverse complement strand
TGGCATGCGGACACACTTTTCTTTACTTAACCCGGGGGGGCTTTTTTTGGGGGGCGGGGAGCAAAGGATGCGTTTATAGGCTGATTAAAGGGGCAAATGCCTGTCGGGGCTGGGTGTCGGGCAGTTCTCTGTCACTTATGGCCACGCTGTCGGAAGTCCCGGTCAACATATGGATGAGCTATTCACTTATGGCCACGCTGCTGCGTATCGATAGGTGAATAGGGCATCGATAAGACAACGCAACACCGACAGCGGGACAACGCAACACCGACCGCAGAACAACGCAGCATCGACGCAACACCGACAGCCGGAAAATCACAGGTCACGGAGAATTCACATCTGTAACTCCAGCCCCATGCTTCACAGGAGTTACACGCGTATGTAAAGTGGGCTTTGTTTTTAAGTCATAAGCGTCGATAGGGCTGGTCTCGGGGAAGGGCCTGCGCTATGGGCGCTTTTGGCATTTTTCCGCAAAACCTTCCAGAAAACCCCACAAGCTGGGGTGATTTCTCCGAGAAAAATATTCTACGATAGAGCCATGTCAGAGGTGCTCTTTGTCAGTAGTTCAAACATGGGACTCTCACGCGTACTCGAAGGGCTGCTGCGGCAAGCTGCCCCAGGCCTGACAGTTTTGTCAGCAGGTATCAGCATCGATGATGATGACCGCGGTCTGGATGAAGACGCGCGGCGTGCGCTCTGTGAGGTGGGGGCACGGTGCGATGGCGATCCTCATCAACTCACGCCGTCTCTCGCAGACAGTGCGGATGTGGTCATTGTTGTGGGGAAAATCGACGTTTCGGACTACATCGCGCCAGATGTAGAGACTGAGCGCTGGGAATATGATGACCCAGCTGACCGCGGGATTTATGGTTATTCCCGCTACGCGGAATTGCGGGATTTCTTCACTCTGCGCGTCAATACGCTGGCGGAACGGTTTGCTGCCTAAATAGTCGCTGAAATAGTCGCTGTCTTAATAAAAGGTGGGGCGCGGGAACCGTCGTAAAGCATGTGCTGAAGCTGACACACTTTTGTTTTCTGACAATAATGCCCGCGTTCGCCCGGTCAACACCTAATGTAAGTAGTTATGTCTATTGGTCCATCGCTGCGACGCACCCTGTACAAACTTGCTGAGAAAGAGATGTCCCCGGCTAAGGCAAAGTTCTTGCTGAACATTTGGCCGCCGCTGTTTGGCACCGGCATCCGTATCACCGAGATTGCGGATGACTGGTCTGAGGGGCGATTGGAGCTGCGCCTAAACGCTCTGACTGCGAATATGCATGGCGCGGCATTTGGCGGTGCACTGTTTTCGATGACGGATGTGCTGTTTGGCACGCTGGTTATGCAGCGCCTGGACGTCAAGAAGTACGAGGCATGGACCCGAACTGGGTCGTTTGAATTTATCCGCCCAGGTAAGAACGGTGCGTACCTCGAGGTAGAGGTGCCGGATGAGATGGTCGAAAAGCTTAAGGCCGAAACAGAAGGCGGCTATTCGACGGTCGTTCCATACACCTCTGTAATCCGAAACCGCGATGGTTCCCTGGTCGGTATTGGCCAGCAGGAGCTCTACGTGCGCCGTCGTGGCCGCAAGAAGCCGCCGGCCAACCCGAATCAGCAGGATCGTGTTGCCGGTGAGAACCTCATCTCTGCTGCTCGCACTCTTGCTCGGCTGGGGATGCGCGGGGTGGAAAACCGCGATGTGCTCGTCCAGCAGGAACGCACCGCACGACGCTGCATTTCGCCAGAGTCGCGTGCAGTCGCATGGCTCCACGGCGTCCTTGAGTACGGCGATGTCACTGTCGACGACTACCGCGCCGCAGGGCTTCCCGACGTCGTCATCGAGGCCCTCACCTCCGATAACCCCTCGCCAGCTGCGCAGCAGCTGCTTGCGGATGTCGTCACCGCGCGCGAGTCGTTGACCAAGTTCTAGGTCGAAGCTCTACGCCAATAGCCGAGTGATCAGATCGATCACTTCGGGGTCTGTTTGCTGCTTCCAATGCGCAACAGACCTGCCCTCCAGCTCGGATTCGAGCAAAACAGTTCGACTGTCCGGCAGGAAACTCTGCGCGGTATCGGACCACGGAATGACCAGACTGTCATGGTGGCTGATGACGTTAATCCAGTCAGGTGCAGCTGCCTTGCGCCCTCGGAGGTGTGGGGCAGTGTTGGCGGCAGGAAGGTCATATTTTTCTGCCGCTACCGCAATTTGATCGGCTAAAGCCTGTCCCATTAGCCAGCGGGCAAGAGACCCATTTCGCCAGCCCAAAATGCGGGAAATTCCAGTCAGATTTACGCCGCCGACAGAGCCCGACACGCTGATGACACGGCGAAATGAAATGCGCTCGTATTCAAGGTTCGCTAGGCGTGTAAATAACAGGAAAGCCAATAGCCCACCCTGAGAGTGAGCCACAATGTCGACCGTGTCCGAGTTCGTTTCAGCGCAAACTCCGTTGATATAGTCCTCGACTTCGGCGACAGAATCCGCAAGGGCAGCAGTGCCGCGGTTTCCGTAGGCCGGTACATAGACTCGGCGGCCGAGGGAACGGAGTCCGTCGGCAAGCGGTGCCCACGCGCCGGGACTATCGAGCGTGCCATGTAATGCGATAACCGGAACGGGGTCGCTGAGGTTCCCTGCTGCCGGACTCGGATTTGGCTGGGACGGGCGAGCGGCTGTCGGCGGGAAAATCCGCGTTAGGAGCGGTCTATTCCGCATGCTCGGTTGGGTCAAAATCCTCGCCTACCAGCTTGAATAGTGCCTCGCGAGTAAGAGTGCGGGGACGCCAATCGTGTGCCATCTGCTCATGCAAAACGATGGCTTGAGGGAACGTGTCCTGCACATAGAGATTGGTGACCATGCCTGTGTCACCATCATCCAAGAAACAGGACTGTGGCGGGGAAATGAGCTGGTCATACTTAGTGGCAATACAGGTGTAAGTAACGCCGGGGCCGAGAATATCGTGGGAATTGGAGTTCAAAACCATCTTTGAGCCCGTGAGCTGTTCCAAGCCGGAAACGCCCCAGTAGCTCTGAACAAAGTTGCTCATCAGCGACCTCGTGCCGGGAATCTTAGTGATGCCGGAAGCGATGCCGCCCAGGTTGGTGCCGTGATTGGGGGCGGCAAGACAGACAACATGCTTGATGTACTTGGAAATGCGTAGAGAAAGCAGGGTGGCGATTAAGCCGCCTTGCGAGTGCCCCACGATAACGGCGTGCTTTGAGTCAGTGGCGTGCAGGACAGCCTTGATGTAGGGCACGAGCATGTCGATGGACTGATTGATGGGGTCTGTTGCACGGTGCCCAAAGTCTGGCGCGAAGACAGCCCAGCCATCTTCCCGCAACTGACCGCCAAGGGTCTCCCAAATGCCTTTGACCTGGCCTGTTCCGTGCAGGAGGATGACCGGCCACGGCCGGGATTTGGACACTTTGGCTCCCCAGTTATCTTCGAAAACACCGCGCAGCGGACGGAAGATGGCATAGGGAAGCGATGCTGATCCTTCAGCTGCAGCCGGTTTATGCGCCTCCGGTTCCTGCGCTTCAGGGGCAGGGACTACCGGAAGTTGTTCTTCCCGAAAATCCTCGTTTGAAGCGGCGATTAGCGCACCAACTTTCCGTCTTCGTCAGTCCCGAGGGCCTCCCGCAGCTTAGCGGCGGCCTCATCCATGGACTCTGCGGAAGGATTGCGATTCACCGACTGCAGGTTGTACCCGGACATATCGTGGGCAGGGAAGATATGAATGTGGGTGTGCGGAACCTCGAAGCCGGCGATGAGGTAGCCAGCACGCGGAGCGTCAAAAGCGGAGACAACAGCCTGACCAACCTTCTGGGCAACCTCATTGAGGTGGGCCCATAGCTCAGGCGAGGCGTCCGTCCACTTGTCCACCTCTTCAACAGGGACGACCAGCGTATGACCAGGCGCAATTGGCTCGATGGTCAAAAATGCGACGACCTTGTCATCGCGGTAGACAAAACGACCGGGGAGTTCACCGTTGATGATCTTGGTAAATACTGTGCTCATGTGCCAAGGGTAACCCGAATAGCGGATTGAGGGGTTGGGTGCGATGAGAGTTATCCGGGCTGCTTAGTAAGATGATTGCTATGCGCATCCTCGTAATTGGCTCCGGTGCCCGTGAGCACGCCCTGTTGTACGCAATGAGTAAGGACCCGCAGGCTACTGATCTTCACGTAGCCCCTGGTAATGCGGGTATGAGTGAAATTGCAACCATGCATCCACTGGTCGTGGATGACCCCGCTGGCGCTGTTGCGCTGGCCAAGGAAATTGGGGCCGATTTGGTTGTTATTGGCCCTGAGGTTCCGCTGGTCGCGGGTGTGGCAGACGCGCTGCGCGACGCTGGTTTCGCAGTCTTCGGACCGAACGCTGATGCAGCTCGGATTGAGGGGTCCAAGGCTTTCGCTAAGGACGTCATGAAGGCGGCTGGGGTAAAGACCGCCTCGGCAGAGGCCATCCAGCCGGAGGCTTCCGACGAAGACATCGAGGCCGCCATTGACCGCTTTGGCCCGAACTGGGTCGTGAAGGATGACGGTCTGGCTGCTGGCAAGGGAGTCGTGGTCACTAAGGACCGCGCTGAGGCTCTCGAACACGCAAAGGCGGTGCTGGCAGCCGGTAACCCGGTGCTGCTGGAGTCCTTCCTGGATGGCCCGGAAGTTTCCCTGTTCTGCCTGGTCGACGGCGAAACCGTCGTCCCGCTGTTGCCGGCTCAGGACCACAAGCGCGTCGGTAATAACGACGAGGGGCCGAACACCGGTGGCATGGGTGCTTACAGCCCGCTGTCCTGGCTGCCGGAAGGCGCAACTGAGCGCATTGTCACCGAGGTCTGCGAGCCGGTCGCTCGTGAGATGGCCGCTCGCGGTTGCCCGTTCCAGGGTCTGCTGTACGCGGGTCTGGCCTGGGGCGAGGACGGCCCGGCTGTCATTGAGTTCAACTGCCGTTTCGGTGACCCGGAGACCCAGGCCGTGCTGGCGCTGCTGGAGTCCCCGGTGGCTCAGCTGCTCAACGCCGCTGCTACCGGAACATTGGCGGACTTCGGTCCGCTGTCTTGGCGTGATGGTTACGCTCTGACTGTTGTACTGGCCGCTGAAGGCTACCCGGTATCGACGCGCACGGGTGATGTCATTGAAGGTGCAGAGCCTGGCCGCGAGGAAGATGGCATTCTCCACGCAGGTACTGCCCGCAATGCTGCAGGTGAGCTGGTCTCCGCTGGTGGTCGTGTGCTCAACGTCATCGGCGTTGGTGACACGCTGGAAGAGGCCCGCGACAAGGCGTACGAGACCATCAAGACCATTAAGCTCGAGGGCTCGCACTACCGCACCGACATTGCACTACCTGCAGTTGAGGGCCGCATTTCCATCTAAATAATGCCCGAGGCGGTCAGGCTGCACTCGGATACCTCACTGGTGCACCCACCCGGGTTGAACTGGATTTCCCGGGTGGCCTCGGTGGCTGCAAAGATGAAGGTATGCACGCCGAATCTCCGCAGTCGCCAAAGTCGTCGCAGTCACCGCAGCCGTTAAACTCCTCGCAGTCACCGCAGGCATCCCAGCCCCAGCGCGACCTAGCATCCCGCCGCTGTGAGGTCGCACCCTTCCATGTGATGGATGTTCTCGCGCTCGCACAGGAGCGTCAGCGTACTCACGGTGATGCTCTATTCCTCTGCGTGGGACAGCCCGCGACCGCGGCCCCGGCTGCCGCGATTGCCCGTGCGCGTGCTGATTTAGAAAATCAGGTTCTAGGCTACACAGCGGCCGTCGGCACGCCTGAGCTGCGTGAAACCATCGCCGCCTGGCATCGTGAAAACTACGGCACGGCCACGGAGGCCGCTGATGTTGTCATCACTACCGGTTCTTCCGGCGGTTTCGTGGCACTCTTCCTCGCAGCGCTCGACGTCGGCGACGATATTGTGCTCGCGCGCCCGGGCTATCCCGCATACCGCAATACGCTGCAGGCGCTCGGCGCCAACATTGTTGAGATCGACTGCGGTCCCGAGACTCGTTTCCAACTCACTGCCCAGCACCTGCAGGCACTTCCGCGCGTGCCCAAGGCCGTGATTGTCACCAGTCCGGATAATCCCACTGGCACCATTATCGATGCCGACGAGCTGCGTGCCATTGCGAAGTGGTGTGAGCAGCACGATTGCCTGCTCATTTCCGACGAGATTTATCACGGCATTACTTATGGCCGACAGTGTGCGTCTGCACGCGAGTTCTCCGACGCGGCGGTCGTGGTTGGCAGTGTCAGTAAGTACTTCTCGATGACCGGCTGGCGCGTCGGCTGGCTCATCGTTCCCAAGTGGCTGCGTGCGCCGCTTGATCGCCTCGAAGCCAACCTCACTGTCTGTCCACCGGCAATTTCGCAGGCAGCGGCGGTGGAAGCGTTCAGCCCCGAGTCCATTGCCGAGCTCAATTCGCACGTGACGCGTTACGCACGCAACCGCGACGTTTTGCTCGAGGGGCTGCCCCGCGTCGGTCTCGGTAATATCGCTCCGCCCGACGGCGGTTTCTATATCTATGCCAATATCGCAGGGCTTTACGACGACCCGAACTCCGTCGACTCCATGACTTGGGCTCGGGAACTGTTGGCCGCAACGGGCGTGGCCGTTGCCCCTGGAATCGACTTCGACACAGAGAACGGCCATGAGTGGGTTCGCCTCTGCTTCGCCGGTGAGACGTCCGAGATGGAAGAGGCTGTTCGGCGTATTGGGGTGTTCACTGGTCGTGGTTAAAACGGCTTTTAGTGGCGCTCGCGGTGTGATTTACCTCACCCTTTCAGGGGTGTTTTTCAGCCGGTCGAGATAGGGAGCTCGACGAGCAAATCGCTGCTTTAAATCCTCTACCGGCGGCCACAGGTAGAGCCGATGTTGGGGCATTCCTGGAAGGGGCCGTTGGGTCTCTGTTTTCTTGATCGCCCGTTCGCGCTAAAGGCGGAAAAACTGCCTCAGATTGACGGCTCTGTGGCCGCGGTCACATCAAGTGAGGGTGGGGTTGGGGCGATAGTGGAGTGGGGTGGCCTTCGTGGCAGCATCTTTGACAGCCGGCAGCTCTGTCGGTGGTCTATTTCCGCTGGCAGGGGACCCTTTTTCTTTAATTGCCGATGGGGTTGACTTCTGAGGAGTTGGTGGCTATCCCCGCACGGGGTGACGATTGAGCGCGGTGTGTAACTCATGTTCAACGATGGTTGCAAGCGCTTTTAGTGGGGATAGTTTATGTCCGACCGAAAGATGCTTCCGCGCCCTGTTTTTGGCTGTGTAAAAGCGTGATTTTTGAAGCCGTTGTCGGGAGCGGTGAAGCGAGGCTTGGGGTGGCGCTGAGGGGCGCTGTTTGTGGTGTAGCGATTGAGCTAAAAAACGTCCAAAAGTTAACAAAAGGTTAACTAAAAATAAAGTTTAGTGCTTGCCAGGCCTTGTGTTGTGGTCTACGGTTGCAAGTCATAAGTTCCAAACGGTTCGATGAAACAATGTTTCAACTGCGGAATCGCAAAGAATCGGTTGGAGAAGTCCAACAATAAAGATCAAAGAGATCTTAAGAGAGGTGACCTCTGATGAACGCATTCAACGAGATTATGGATACTGTGTCCCCGATTTTCCGGGACGGCAAGGAATCTAAGCAGGATGCGCTGGCATCGCTGCTTGCCGAAGCCATCGTGGAGGCGAACCCGAACCAGGGCATCGCCGCCGACGACCGCCGCGCTGCCTAACAAGAATTAGCTTTGGTCCGATTCCTGCTAGGCAGCTAGTGGGAAAGCAATCCCTACTGGTTATCCCTACTGGTTCAGGAACTCCCGGACCTGTTCCATATCCTTATCGCCGCGACCTGACAGGTTCACGAGCAATAGCAAAGGCTCATCGCCTTCGTGAACCGGCAGCCCGAGCTCGCTACCAGCGGCAGGGTCGGCTTCACGGAGTCGCGCAATCTTAATGGCCTGCGCCAGCGCATGCGAGGATTCCATCGCCGGAATAATGCCCTCCATGCGGCTGAGCAGCTGGAACGCTTCCAGTGCCTCCTCGTCGGTAATTCCGACATAGCTGGCGCGGCCATTCTCCTTCAGCATGCCGTGCTCCGGGCCAACGGACGGGTAATCCAAGCCCGCCGAGATGGAGTGCGATGGCAACACCTCGCCGTCGTCGGAAAGCATGACAAATGAGCGCATGCCGTGAAGGACACCAGTCTTGCCCCCATTGATGGGCGCGCCGTGACGATCGGTGTCGAGTCCCTCACCTGCGGGCTCGACACCAATGAGGGCGACATCGGAGTCGTCGATGTAGTTAGCAAATGCACCGATGGCGTTGGAGCCGCCACCGACGGCTGCGATCACAGCGTCGGGAAGCTTGCCGTAACGCTCGACCATCTGACCGCGTGATTCCTCCGAGATGACCTGCTGGAATTCACGCACGATAGTGGGGAATGGGTGCGGACCGGCGGCGGT
The DNA here is from genome assembly GCF_001812455.1 of Corynebacterium sp. HMSC076C10. Lineage (NCBI taxonomy): Bacteria > Bacillati > Actinomycetota > Actinomycetes > Mycobacteriales > Corynebacteriaceae > Corynebacterium > Corynebacterium sp. HMSC076C10. Next base: position 3,335 of record NZ_KV809136.1, on the reverse strand, counting down.
GCCCAGTAGGTAGAAAGTGGAGTCGAGAGTCTTGCTCCACTCGACCAGTGCCTCGTCAATAGCATCCTTCAAACCGGCCTCGCCGGTGGTGACGGGAACGACCTTCGCGCCCATGAGCTCCATGCGCTCGACATTGGGGTGCTGGCGGGCGACATCGTGCGAGCCCATGTAAATCTCGCACTCAAGTCCCAGCAGCGCTGCGGCCATCGCGGTGGCCGTGCCGTGCTGGCCTGCACCCGTCTCAGCAATGAGACGGGTTTTTCCCATGCGCTTTGCCAGCAGCGCCTGGCCGACCACGTTGTTGCCCTTGTGCGCGCCGCCGTGGTTCAAGTCCTCGCGCTTGAGCACAATCGTCGTGTTCGGCGTGGATAGACGTCGGCATTCGAACAGCGGGGTTGCGCGGCCGAGGAAATCGCGACGCAGTTCTTCCAGCTCGCGCTGGAACTCCGGATCGCTCATCGCCTCGATGTAAGCCGCTTCCAGCTCATCGAGTGCTGGCAGCAGGAACTCCGGCACTTCCTGTCCACCGAAGCGACCGAAAAATGCAGGCAAGAGGGTTTCGCGCACCTCGCCCGCGCCGTTAACGCTTGCCGACGGCACCCTGGTTGCAGTCGGTGCTGAAGCCTTGGCGATGGCATCCGCGCTGGGGTTGTAATCAGTCATTGAAGAGAGCCTTTCGTTGCTGTTGTTTATTTCAGCGGGCCCTGGTTCTCTTCGCCGAACCGATAAAAGAAAAGAGCCCGCCAGATTTATCTTCTTGCGAGCTCGTACTTGACGGGTTTGCCGTCGACATTAATGAGATGACGTGACGTTGCTCGCGGACTTAGGCGAGCCACCACCACTGTGCGCCGCACGGCGCGGGTGTGTTCATCAGGGGTGTCATCATGAATCTGACCATAACTCAAGGTTTCCGTAGTAGCCAAAGCGGGGTGGGGTGTGGGGGCGGGGATGGGGCGCGAAATGTGTACGGGATATCGCACCGGTGTCTGGGGTCGTAAAGCAGCTCCCCGCTAAGTCCCGGCATATGCAGAGGCGGAATATCAGCATTCCCCTCGACATCGCTGGCCACGAGGACTAACGTTCCGATGGTGATTACGCTGTCGCGGCAGGCCACTAAAACACGTCGGGGAGTTCGTCCCACGACGTTGGTGGTGTGGTGTTATGTCGCCTTGATAACCGCTGGCACGGTTTTGCTAATGCTGCCGATTTCGGCGGCCAATAGCCATCCCACGGGGCAGTGCGCCCCGAGCCCTGGGGATATGTGTTTGCCCACGGCGCTGTCTGATGCGCTGTTCACAGCCACCTCGGCAACAAGCCTGACCGGCCTGATCACCGTAGATACGGCCACCCATTGGTCAACCTTCGGCAAGGTCGTCATCATGTTGTTGATTCAGCTGGGTGGTCTCGGGTTCATGACCTTGGCTTCACTTTTCGGCCTCTTCGTAGCAGGAAGGCTCGGCCTGAACCGCCGTGCCGGTGCCCGCGTTGAAGGCCGCGGTATGGATATGGGCGAGATTTCGTGGGTTGTCCGTGCTGCCGTTAGCTTCACTCTGTTGGTGGAGTTTGTGGTGGCAGTGGCACTTACGCTGCGGTTCCACTCCGGATACGGGTATGGCTGGGGAAAGGCTGCATGGGAAGGCTTGTTCCATGCCATCTCAAGCTTCAACAACGCCGGTTTCGCTCTGTATACCGACAATGTCATCGGGTTCTATAGCGATGCCTGGGTGCTTTTGCCACTGGCCTTCGCCCTCATCGTGGGTGGTCTGGGTTTTCCTGTTTTGCTCGAGGCCTGGCGGCACGGCAAAGCGTGGCTTAGTGTCTGCACTCGAGGACAGCTGCCTAAACGCTGGTCGCTGACTACTCGCTTCACCATTAAAGGCACGATTCTGCTGATTGCTTTGGGTACGCTCATGGTGGCTTTTGGGGAGTGGTCCAATGCCATGTCTGGATTCACCGCGGGGGAGAAGATACTCAACTCATTCTTCGCTGGTGTGAGCCCGCGTACCGCGGGGTTCAACGCGCTCGATTACGCGGAGTTCCATCCATCGACACTGCTGGGCACTGACTTCCTCATGTTCATTGGTGGTGGCACCGGCGGTACTGCAGGTGGCGTGAAAATCACGACGTCGGCAGTCATTCTCGCCGCTGTTCTCGCGGAGATTCGCGGTGACACCTCCGTGTCCGTGGCTAGGCGGCGCCTCAACCCAAAGGTGCTGCGCCAGGCTCTCGTTGTCCTTGCCTTCGGTATCGGCCAGGTATTCCTGGCAGTAATCGCCGTCAGTTTCCTAGCACCACAGTTTTCTACTGACCAAATTCTTTTTGAAGTAATCAGTGCTTTCGCCACGGTAGGCCTTTCCACAGGTATTACCGCCGACCTGCCGGTGGCAGCACAGGCAATCTTCATCGTGCTGATGTTCACCGGACGTGTTGGCCCAATCGCCTTGGCGACGGCCTTGGCCGCCCGCCCACGCCAGCGCGTCTACGAATATCCAGAAGAAAGGCCCTTCATTGGCTAACTCGAAATTCAACCCGTTTGCTGGTTTTGCAGATCATTTCTCCAACCAAGCCAGCTCTTCGCCTGTTGTCATCCTCGGTATGGGGCGTTTCGGACAGGCACTCGGCGAGGAGCTGGTCGCTGGCGGTATCGAGGTTCTCTGCGTAGACCATCGCGAAAAGGTGGTTCAGGAGCTGTCCTCGACCTTCGACCACGTGGTCACCGCCGACACCACCATGCCGGAGGTACTGAAGCAGCTCGGTGTCGATGAAGCCGAACGTGTTGTTATCGCCATCGGCAGTGACATTGAGGCTTCATTGCTGACCGCGTCTGCGCTGGTGGATATGGGGGTGCCCATGATTTGGGCAAAGGCCGATAACCAGGCCCACGCCAAAATCCTGGGCCAGATTGGTGTGCACCACGTCATTCGCCCGGAGGCCGACACCGGTCGTCGTATTGCGCACCTCATCGGCGGCAAGGTCCAGGACTTCCTGGAGTTCGACCGCGATTACGCAGTAGGCAAGGTCGCGCCGCCAATCCACTGCCTGGATAAGACGGTGGCGGAGATTAACCAGAGCGCACCGATTACGGTTGTCGCCGTACAAAAGCGCGGTCAGCGATTCCGCCCTGCGCTTGCCGACGACCGCATTTCCGCAGGTGATCTCCTGATTGTCTCCGGCGCTATTCGGCAGTTGGAGACATTCGCCGGAGAGTAACAGGAAGCGACGGAGTCCGTGCACGCGGGGCTCCGTCGCGATGGAAATCAACGACCAACAGTGTGGAAAGGCGGGGTCCACGCCCAGCTCTACGGGCTGCAAATGTGAAACTGTGCGAGTTTATG
>NZ_KV809135.1:0-882 GCF_001812455.1 Corynebacterium sp. HMSC076C10 | reverse complement strand
GGTGCATGGTTGTCGTCAGCTCGTGTCGTGAGATGTTGGGTTAAGTCCCGCAACGAGCGCAACCCTTGTCTTATGTTGCCAGCACGTTGTGGTGGGGACTCGTAAGAAACTGCCGGGGTTAACTCGGAGGAAGGTGGGGATGACGTCAAATCATCATGCCCCTTATGTCCAGGGCTTCACACATGCTACAATGGTCGGTACAGTGGGTTGCCAGTCCGTGAGGGCGAGCTAATCCCGCAAAGCCGGTCTCAGTTCGGATCGGGGTCTGCAACTCGACCCCGTGAAGTCGGAGTCGCTAGTAATCGCAGATCAGCAACGCTGCGGTGAATACGTTCCCGGGCCTTGTACACACCGCCCGTCACGTCATGAAAGTCGGTAACACCCGAAGCCAGTGGCCTAACACATTTTGTGGGGGAGCTGTCGAAGGTGGGATTGGCGATTGGGACGAAGTCGTAACAAGGTAGCCGTACCGGAAGGTGCGGCTGGATCACCTCCTTTCTAAGGAGATTATTTTTTCTTTGTGTCATGTGTCATCGTGTTGGTGGCGTGTGGCTATTTTTTGTTTTTTGGGTGGAACACCTACTGGTTAGATCACTGAAGTGGTGGTCTGCGCGTGCGTGTGATGACTTTAAGCGTTTGTGCTTTCCTTTGGTGTTGGTTGGTTGTTGGTGCGCTGTTGGGTGTCTGGGATGACACATGTTGTTGTTCCTGTTTACAGGTTGCTGCGTGCTGCGGGCAGGCTGCTGTTGTGGTGGTTTGTTGTGTGGTGTGTGGGTGTTGTGTGAGAACTGGATAGTGGACGCGAGCATCTTGTTTTTCTGTAAGTTCGATTTTGTCAAGCAGTTTTTCTGTTTGTGATTGTTCTTAGTTATTTGTTTGTGT
>NZ_KV809134.1:0-48058 GCF_001812455.1 Corynebacterium sp. HMSC076C10 | reverse complement strand
AAAGTGGTGATGCATTCACCGCCTGACCCTACCCTCAGTTTTTTGTCATAAACCTAGTCACTAAGTCCGGGGGGAGCCGGGGATCAACCTTAAGGGGATAGGAGCCCGCTCTACTCAGGCCCCTATCCCAACTACAAAACCACCGTGAACTAATGGTGCTTGCGGTGGGAAAGCGAATCGACGCTCTGGCCCTTCTGCTCCAGCTGTGTGAGCAGTACGTCGCGGACATCGCGGCGGCGGACCTTGCCCATCTGGTCGCGAGGAAGTTCCTCCAGGTGGAAGAATGCGCGCGGCACCTTGTACCGGGTCAGGTTGTCGTAGCAGTGGTCGCGGTAGGCGTCGGAATCCAGTCGGGCGTAGTCAGCAAGGGTGATCGCGGCCACGACCATCTCGGAGCCGTCACTCTTCGGCAGGCCGACGACCGTGGCATCGGTGATGTCCGGGTGGGAGAGCAGTACTTCCTCGACCTCGGCCGGGTAGACATTGAAGCCACCGGTGATGATGACCTCCTTGATGCGGGCAACCAGTTTGATGAAGCCGTCCGACTCCATGACTCCGACATCGCCGGTGCGGTACCAACGGTCGCCAGCGGGAAGCTCAGTAGGCCCATTGGTGAAGGACTTCTCCGTTGCCTCCGGGAGGTTGAGATAGCCGGCGAAAACCTGTGGACCTCGGACGATGACCTCGCCCTCCTCGCCGTCAGCGCGGAGCTTGGTGGGATCTTCGGGGTCAACGATGGCGACCTCGGTGTCAGGGAATGGCAGACCAACGTAGCCGGGGCGGCGGTTGCCGTCCATCGGGTTGCCGACGATAATCGGCGAGGTTTCGGTGAGACCGTAGCCCTCGACGAGACGACCTCCAGTGAGCTTCTCCCACTTCTGTACAAGGGAAACCGGCAGGGTAGCGGCGCCACAAAAGGCGAACTTCACGCCGGAGAGGTCGACATTATCGCGCTCGGCTGCTTCGACAATCTTCTCGTAGAGAGTCGGCACACCAGGAACCCATGTCGGGCGGTTGTTCTTCATCACCTTCATAATCAGCGGAATCTCCGGTGCCGGCACTAGCACCAGTTCAGCGCCAATCAGCATGGACAAGTTGGTGACAATGGTCAGGCCGTAGGCATGGAACATCGGCAGAACGCCGAGGGAGATTTCCCGCTCCTTACCAAGGCCCGGCACCCAGGCCTTGCCCTGCAGAATGTTGGCTACCAACCCCTGGTGGCTCAACTGCGCGCCCTTTGGCGAGCCCGTGGTGCCAGAGGTGTACATCATCACTGCAGTGTCATCGGCAGTGATGGATTCATCGGCCTGGAGGTCGTGGCCGTCTCCGCCGACGGCGTCGTGAAGCAAAGCGTCAAAACCCATGACCTGCGGTGCGGAGGAGTGCAGCTTAGCGCGGGCGGCGCGGAGCTTCGGCAGCGGGATCGACAGGGCGGTGCGCATGACAAACGGCAGGTCCTGCAGCATATTGACCGCGATGATGGTCTCGAGCGGGGTGTTGTTGCGGAGGGCTTCAAGTACGGGGACGATCTTGTCCCAGCAGATGGCAAAGCGGGCGCCGTGGTCGTTGAACGGGTGGCGCAGTTCGTGGGCGGTGTAGAGGGGGTTGTGTTCTACGGCAACAGCGCCGAGGTGCAGAACTGCCCAGTAGGCGATGACGTGCTGCGGGCAGTTCGGCATGAGCAGTGCCACGCGATCGCCTTTGCGTACACCGAGTGCGCGCAGGCCGGCGGCAACGCTGCGAACCTTGACATCCAGCTCGGCATAGGAGGTGGAGCGACCGAAGAAGGTCAGTGCCTTGCGGCGCGGGTGGTTGCTCAGAGTGTGGCGGTAGACGTCTAGGAGGGTGTCGAAGTTGTAGTCGATGTGGGGTGGGGTCCATTCCGGATACAAGTTCAGCCAGGCCTTGGAAACCGCAGCGTTGGGTGTGGAACCGTGAGCTGGGGCGGAGTCATTTGCAGCGTGTGAGCTGGATGTATCGGCCATGGGATCCTCCTGGGTTTTTGTTTACCGCCTGATTATGTCGTGAGGTGATAATAACCTACGACGTAGTAGGTATCGACCTCTATTGTGCCGTACGTCGCACTGCGATGCCGGAATTCCGATACACGTATTTGAGGTACTCATTTGCGGGGTTGCCCCTGGCGTAGGCACTCTGGGCAGTATGAGCGAAACATTTCCGGCGGCAACGGCGGGCGCAGACGCAGCCACCTCTAATACCCCGGCGTGGCCGAACCGCATCGCGATGATCTCCATGCACACCTCTCCGCTGGAACAACCGGGCATCGGTGACGCTGGTGGCATGAATGTCTACGTGCTGCGCACCTGCGAGGAGCTGGCGCGACGCGGTGTGAAGGTGGATGTTTTCACCCGCGCCACGCGTTCCAGCGATGGGCCGGTGATTCAGGTCAGTGAGAACTTCCGCGTCATCAACATTGTGGCTGGTCCCTATGAGGGGTTAGAGAAGTCAGACCTGGCTACGCAGATGCCGGCCTTTGCCGGTGGGGTCATTGAATTCGCCCGCAAACAGGGGATTGAATACGACCTGATCCATTCGCACTACTGGCTCTCTGGCCAGGTGGGGTGGCTGCTGTCGGATTTGCTTGACATTCCGTTTGTGCACACGGCGCACACGCTGGCGGCAGTGAAGAATCTCCATCTGGCGGAGGGAGATACGCCGGAGCCGGAGTCTCGGCGTATCTGTGAGCAGCAGATTGTGGACAATGCGTGCCGGCTCATTGTCAACACAGATGCCGAGGCTAAGCAGCTAGCGGATCTCCACGATGCCGACCCGTGGCGCATTAATGTCGTGCCGCCCGGGGTGGACGTGGAGCTCTTTTCGCCGGGCAGTGATCGTGCCACCGAGCGGTCCCGTCGTGAGCTGGGCATCCCGTTGCACACTAAGGTCATTTTGTTCGTCGGTAGGCTGCAGCGGCTGAAAGGCCCGCAGGTATTGCTGCGGGGTGTCGGTGAGCTCATGCGTCGCCATCCCGCCACTAATGTCCGAGTGATTATCTGCGGTGGACTTTCCGGTTCTGGGCTGCATGCGCCCGACGAATTCACCAATCTCGCCGCGGAAGAGGGGATCGACCACCTGGTCCGTTTCATGCCCCCGCGCCCGCCGCAGGACCTGGCGAAGCTCTACCAGGCCGCAGATATTGTCGCCGTGCCCAGTTACAACGAAACTTTCGGGTTGGTGGCGATGGAGGCTCAGGCCACTGGCACTCCCGTTGTCGCGGCGAATGTCGGCGGGCTCTCCATCGCTGTCGACGATGGGGTCAGCGGTTTGCTTGTCGACGGTCACGAGCCCGCAGCCTGGGCCGATGCCCTCGGTCGCCTGGTGGAGGACGACGAGCTGCGCATTAAGTTGGCCACCCAGGCGCGCGAGCACTCCTTGGAGTTTTCCTGGCAAAAGACCGTGGATCGGTTGGCCGATGTCTATCATCGAACCGAACTCCAAAAGGAAAATTGTCCCGGCTCTATCCGGGATGCGGGCGGCTCCCGGTAGGTTTCGTTAGCTTCAGTACCGCCAGAGCCGTAGCCACAAAAGCAGGGAGATGATTCACGATGAGCACGGACATCCAAGTACAGCTGAAATCCCTCGGTGAGCAGCTGGAACGCCTCGGTGTCGAGCATGGTCTTGCAGACAATGCCGCCGTGGTGGTCCTGCCTGGTAAGAAGAAGCTCAAGACTGTCGTCGGCCTCATCCCGGCGCCCGACTCCCTGCGTGTTGAAGCCTTCGTCTGTCGCGCGGTCGAAGAAAACCACGAGGCCGTCTACAAGTGGTTGCTGCAGCGCAACCGTCGTCTGTTCGGCATCGGTTACACCATCGACGCCGCCGGCGACATCTACCTGGTCGGTCAACTGCCCGCTGAGCTTTCCGACGATGACCTCGACCGTCTCCTCGGTCAGCTGCTGGAGACGGCCGATGGGGACTTCAACCAGATCCTCGAACGCGGCTTTGCATCGGCAATTAAGCGCGAGTGGGAGTGGCGGGTTGACCGTGGGGAAAACCTGGCCAATCTGGAGCAGTTCCGCCACATGGTTGAGTAGCCGGGGGTAGCAACCCACATAGCGGGGCAACGAACGGCGGGCTTTCCCGTTTTGGGGCACAATTAGGGGTATGAGCAATGGAAAACTGATTCTTGTCCGTCATGGCCAGAGTGAGTGGAACGCATCCAACCAGTTCACGGGCTGGGTCGACGTTGCACTGACCGACAAGGGCCGCGCTGAGGCAGTACGTGCCGGTGAGATGCTCGTAGAGGCAGGCCTGAAGCCGCAGGTTCTCTACACGTCGCTGCTGCGTCGCGCAATTAACACCGCACACATTGCCCTGGATACCGCTGACCTGTTGTGGATTCCGGTTATCCGTGACTGGCGTCTGAACGAGCGCCACTATGGTGCTCTGCAGGGTCTGAACAAGGCAGAGACCAAGGAGAAGTACGGCGAGGACCAGTTCATGTCCTGGCGTCGCTCCTACGACACTCCGCCGCCGGAGCTGTCGGATGACAGTGAGTTCTCGCAGGCTAATGACCCGCGTTACGCCAACCTGGATGAGGTTCCGCGCACGGAGTGCCTCCTGGACGTCGTGAAGCGTTTCATTCCTTACTTTGAAGAGGAAATCCTGCCGCGTCTGAAGTCCGGTGAGACTGTCATGGTGGCAGCTCACGGTAACTCCCTGCGTGCACTGGTCAAGCACCTGGACAACATCTCGGACGAGGACATTGCCGCTCTGAACATCCCGACCGGTATCCCGCTGGTTTACGACTTTGATGCTGAGGGCAAGGTTTTGAACCCGGGTGGCACCTACCTGGATCCGGAAGCTGCAGCTGCAGGTGCTGCTGCTGTTGCTGCTCAGGGCAACAAGTAAATATGTAGGTGTTTGATAGGCCGATAAGGGGCGCAGCCAAGTGGGGCTGTGCTCCTTGGTCTATTTAGAGCTAGCTAGCGCAATGATTTTTCAGCGCGCGCGGATTGTGAAAAGAGCTTAGGGTAAGACCCGTGTCAAAAATCATTATCGCCGCTCTATTAGGTGCTGCGGTTATGGCAGCTGTGCTGATTCTTGGTGGAGTTGTCTCGGGTGCCTATAACGCCGCTCGGCGTCAGAAGAGCGACGAGGAAAGTTCAATAACCACCATGGCGCAGGTCATGCACCTGGCCATTCAGAAGTCTCCGACGGGTGTGGTGGTCGTTGACATCTCACGTGATTTGATTTTGTCGAACTCCATGGCGCACAAGTTGGGGCTGGTCTATGAGCGCCGCCTCAATGACGTGGGCTGGGAAGCTGCGCTCAAGGTCTTTGACTCGCAGGAGGACCAGGAGCTAACGCTGGTGCTGCCGTCGCGCCGGGCGGGGGCGCCGGACACGATCGTCCGTTGCCAGCTAACTCCGTTGTCACTGGTGGACGACCGTTTTGTGGTGATTTATGCGGCGGATGTCTCCGAACAGGCCCGTATGGAGGCCGCGCGACGTGACTTTGTGGCCAACGTTTCCCATGAGCTTAAGACTCCCGTGGGGGCTATCAGTCTGTTGGTTGAGGCGTTGAATGAAGCTACCGACGACCCGGTGGCAGTGCGTCACTTTAGTGAGAGTCTGACGCAGGAATCCAAGCGGATGTCGACGATGATTACGGAGCTCATCTCGCTGTCGAAGCTGCAGGGGGCAGAGCCGCTGCCGGACATGTCTCCCGTGAAGGTTGAAGAGATCGTCCAGGCAGCGGTGCGTCGTAACCAGATGCTCGCGGAGCAAGCGGGTATTGAAATCACCGTTGACTGTGAGCCGGAGTTGGTCGTTGAAGGTGATCGCAGCCTGCTGATCACTGCGGTGTCCAACCTGATTTCAAACGCCATCAACTACTCGCCAGAGGCCACGCCTGTGTCCGTGACTGCAGTCACGGAGGATAACGACACCGTCGCTATCCGTGTAACTGACCGCGGTATTGGCATTTCTCAGGCGAACCAGAAGCGCATCTTCGAGCGCTTCTTCCGTGCGGATAAGGCACGCTCGCGGGCGACAGGTGGTACAGGCCTGGGCTTGGCAATTGTTAAGCACGTCGCAGCGAATCACAAGGGAACCGTCAAGCTGTGGAGTCGGCTGGGCACCGGATCGACCTTCACCATTGAGCTTCCGCTGATGGAAAAGAACGGTTCCGCGTCGAATGATGGCGATGTATCTGCACGTTTGCCAATCGGCCACACCCAGCCTGCGGGTAAAATTGCGGCTAAGAAAAACGCGCAGCGAGGTACGGGCAAAACCCGTGGCAAGGATAAGGATTCCCAGAACAAGGATTCCAAGGAAGGAATGAAGTAATCCGTGACTGAGGTACTTATTGTCGAAGACGAGACGGCTTTGGCGGAGCCGCTTGCGTTTCTGCTGCAGCGCGAAGGATTCGAGGTGCGGATGGCCGCTGACGGCCAGGAAGCACTTGCAGAATTCTCCAAGGCAGAACCGGACATTGTGCTGCTGGACCTCATGCTGCCAGGTATGAGTGGCACCGAGGTCTGCAAAAACATCCGCTTAAAGTCCTCTGTCCCAGTGATTATGGTCACCGCCCGTGACACTGAGATTGACAAGGTCGTCGGCCTCGAAATTGGTGCGGATGACTATGTGACCAAGCCGTATTCCTCTCGGGAACTTATTGCCCGTATCCGAGCTGTGCTGCGCCGTGGTCGCCACGACGACTCCGACGATGTCGAAGATATCTACGAGGAGGTCTTGCGCGGCGGTCCGGTCGTGCTGGATGTCGAGCGCCACGTGGTCACCGTTGACGGTGACGATGTTGCAATGCCGCTCAAGGAATTCGACCTGCTGGAGTACCTGCTGCGCAACCGTGGTCGTGTGCTAACCCGCGGCCAGCTCATCGACCGCGTCTGGGGCTCCGACTACGTCGGCGACACCAAGACGCTGGACGTACACATCAAGCGCCTGCGCTCCAAGATCGAGCGCAATCCTTCCTCGCCGGAATTCCTGGTCACCGTTCGCGGCTTGGGTTACAAGTTCGAGGACTAGCTCAGCAGACTGCTGCCGACGGAATCCGCCGGCGGTCTGAGAAACCTCGACTTAAACCTCGTCCGGTGCCAGCCCCTCGGCCGCTGCGCGTGTGGCCGGGTGAATCGCCAGCAGTGGGTAGCCACTCGGCCCGAAAGCCTTGGCCGCGCCCGCTGCCTCTCGGGCCCGGCAGTGCTCCGCCAGAATTTCGTAGCATTCTTCGCCGATGAGCTCTATTAGCTCGGACTTGTGCGTGCGCCACACCGGCTCGCCACCGGCATGTGTGGCCGGCGCTCCCGTGCAGAACCACTCAAAGTCCTCGCCGCCATCGCCCCAGGCACGACGATCATATTCAGTAATGGTCGTGCGCAGAATCTCCTGGCCGTCTGGGCGTTCCTCCCAGTCCTCCAGTCGGCGCAGCGGCACCTGCCAGCACACATCCGGCTTGACCTTCACGGGGTCAATGTCGTTGGCCATTGCCCACTGGTGGATGGCACAGCCCGCACCATTGCGCCACCCGTCACGGTTGGCAAAAATGCAGGCATTCTTCACGACCTTCGTTTTCAGAGCAGGCTCAGGCTCTCCGTTTTCGTCGTCAAGCTCGTCCCACACTAACCACGGTTCCAACGGTTCGGAGGGGTCGGTTTCGTAGGTTTCGAGCCACTTCAGGGTTTGTTTGGGGCGGTTTTGCCACCACTGGGGCTCTGCGGAGTCGCCTTCCATTCGCTTTACGACGTCAATAACCCTCTCGCGGTCTTCTTCGTCGGTGATAAAGGCGCCATGGCCGCAGCATCCGACATCCGCGTTCGCGGAGTCGATGCCCTGGCAAGCGGAGGTGCCGAAAGCGCATTGATAGGAGCTCATCAACCAGGTTAGGTCGCAGGTGATGATGTGTTCTGGGTCCTCCGGGTGGGCGAACTCGAACCACTCGCGGGGAAAGTCATAGGCGACTTCAGCGGGAGACGGTTGCGGTCCGCGACCGGGGCGGGGGTGGGGTTGATTCACACCAATACACCGTAGACCGTCTAACCTACTAAGAGTGAGATTAGGTGTATTAGATGTAGGTAGTAATACCGTCCACTTGGTGATGGTGGACGCCCGCCGGGGCGGACATCCGACTCCGATGAGCGATTCCAAGTCGACGATGAAGCTGGTCGAGTACCTGGATAAGGACAACAACCTGTCCAAGAAGGGCATTGACAAGCTGACGGGCTACGTCGCTGAATCCAAGGAATTGGTTGAGCAGATGAAGTGCGAAGAGATGATTAGCTTCGCCACTTCAGCTGTTCGCGATGCCACGAATGCGGACGAGGTTCTCGCCCACGTTGAGAAAGAAACTGGCATTAAGCTGCAGATTCTCTCCGGTGAAGATGAGGCTCGTCTGACCTTTTTGGCAGTACGGCGCTGGTACGGCTGGTCTGCTGGTCGTCTAATCAACCTGGATATCGGTGGCGGTTCTCTTGAGCTGACGTCGGGTACTGATGAAGATCCGGAGGCGGCGTACTCACTGCTGCTCGGTGCGGGACGGTTGACCCACGAGTGGTTCGAAACCGATCCGCCGGAGCGCAAGAAGATTGACCTGCTGCGCGATTACATTGATGCTGAGCTCGCTGAGCCAGCTCGTCATCTGCGTACGCTTGGTGAGCCGGACTTGGCTGTCGCCACCTCGAAGACTTTCCGCACTCTCGCCCGCCTGACCGGTGCGGCGCCTTCCGCTGCTGGTCCCCGGGTTAAGCGCACTCTGACTGCCGCTGGTTTGCGCCAGTTGATTGCGTTTATTTCCCGCATGACGGCGGCTGACCGTGCTGAACTTGAGGGTGTTAGTGCGAATCGTTCTCACCAAATTGTCGCAGGTGCTCTCGTTGCAGAGGCTAGTATGCGAGCATTGGGATTAGAGAAGGTCGAGATTTGTCCTTGGGCGCTGCGCGAGGGCATTATCTTCCGACGACTGGACAGTGACCTATACGGAAAGGGTTGAGATGAGCGAGGAAAAGCTCACCGTTGCCGAACTGCTGGCGCGGCGGCAGAAGGAGGGAGCTCCCTCTGAACCACCGCGGCGCCGCCGTCGACGCAGCCTTGAAGAAGGCGGTGTGTCCGTTCAGGAACTCACCGGCTCAATCCCTCGTGTAAAGGCCGACGAACCGCGACGTGGTGCTCACGCTCTTTCCAACGCAGACGACGATCAGACGACTACAAGCGATCTGCTTGCCGACGAAGCTGCGGCCAACGCCGCCGACGAAGCGCAGGCAACCGAACCGGAGGTAGAAGCTCCGGTGCACTCGGAGGCTGTCGCTGAGCCAGTGGTAGTTGCTGAAGGGGCGGATTCGTCGGAGCATGAGGTTCAAGCTGAGGCCGAGGCTGAAGCTGCTGCTCAGGAAGAAGAGGAGTCGGAATTAGCTGAGGCTGATGCCGAAGTAGCAGACGCCGAGGTCGCTGAGGCCGAAGCTGACGAGGTTACCGAAGTTGCTGAAGAACCGGCTGCACCGGTTGCACCGGCAGCTCCGCAGCAGGAGCAAGCCGCGCAGAGCACACCAACTGCGCAGCCAGCAGCCCCTGCAGTGCCATTGGCAATTCCGATGGAACCCCGTCCGGTCATGGTCAACTCCGAGCGTTCGGAGATTACCTATACCTTCACCGAGCTGCGTGACATGGCAGACGAGTCGCAGCAGCTTGGGGAGCCGGGGCCAGTCGCTCGTGCAGTACTCACCGGTTCCAACGCTTACGACGACCGTCCGACTGCCTCCATTCCGGTTGTCCAGGACAAGATCGACGAAGCGTCTGAGGCATCCGTTGAAACGGATGGCGTCGACGGTGAACAGCTTGCTGAGGCTGAAGCTGCTCAGGAAACCGCTACCTTCGAGGCTGCCGACGCTGACGCCGATACCGGTGCCGCTTCCAAGGCGGCAGTGGCAGCCGCTGTTGCTCCTGGAGTTGCACAGGCGGAAGACGCACAGGCCGATATTGAGCAGGCCGAGGACGCCCCCGCTGAGGCTGCACAGGTCGAGACCACACCGACCCAGGCCGCAGCTGACGAGAAGCAGGCGGAGCCCCGGGACGTCGTTAAGCGTGAAGAATCCAAGAGCTCCAAGGGCAAGGCCGTCGCGCGCGATGGCTACGCCGAGGACAATTCCCTCTCGGTGCCGTTGCTGCTAATCCAGGTCTTCGTGGGTCTGATTGCTGGTGCATTGGTGTTCCTGGGCTTCACCATGGCCTGGTCGTCGCTGCCAAAGATTGTGGTTGTCATCATGGCTCTCGTGGTCGCTGGTGGCTTCGCGGGAATGGCGAACTACCTGCGCCGTGAGAAGGACAAACTGACACCGATTCTCGCAGGACTTGTCGGTTTGGCGCTGACATTTGGCCCCTGGATTCTCTTCCAGTTGTAGTGGGGTCAACAGAATAATCATCACCTGATGCAGGGGTCGGAAGCGTAGTTTTCCGGTCCCTGCATTCGCATGTGTGGGCCAGTTTTGGCACACTTAGCGTCCATGACAAGAATTGCTGTAATTGGTGGCGGAAAGATTGGTAGCGCACTCGTCGGTGGTCTCATCGACGGTGGTGTCTCGCCCTCCTCGATTTATGTGGTGGGGCGCACCAAGGAGAGCCTGGCCGGTCTGAAGGAGACCTACGGCATTGTCGATACCGACGACCCAGTAGGGGCCGTTGACGGTGCCGACGTGGTGTTCTTGTGCGTAAAGCCGTACTTGATTATCGACATGCTCGAGCAGATTGCCGACGTGCTCGATGACTCTGAGGTCGACACCATTGTGGTGTCGATGGCGGCTGGCATCACGCTGGACAAGATGGAAAGCGTCTGTGCTGTCGGTACTCCGGTGATCCGCGTCATGCCGAATACCCCGATGCTGGTGGGCAAGGGGGTCTGTGCAGTCGCGCCGGGCCGCTTTGTCACGGAGAGCCAGACCGACGAGGTTGTCGAACTGTTGAAGAAGGTCGGCAGCGTTGAGGTTGTCGATGAGTCGCTGATGTCTGCAGTCACTGCAGTCTCGGGCTCCGGTCCGGCTTACTTCTTCCAGTTTGTCGAGGCGATGACCGACGCGGGTGTGAACCTGGGGCTCAAGCGTGATCAGGCTAAGCGTCTGGCGTCGGCTACGGCTGCTGGTGCAGCCGAGATGATGATGCAGGAAGGTGCGGACCCGACTGCGCTGCGTGCCGATGTCACTTCGCCGGGCGGTACAACCGCTGCGGCCACCCGAGTTTTCGAGGAAGAGGGCATTCGTCGCGCGGTGCATCGTGCGCTGCAGGCTTGCTATGACAAGGCCAACGAGATGGGTAAATAAGTATTTCGCCGCGTGGAAGCGGGTGTACAAGTAACCCCAATATTTGGGGCATTGGAAATGGTCAGGGGCAGTAGCTAATCCGATACGCAGGGACGATGGGTTAGTCACAACTGTCACACCATTCGCCAATGCCCCTATTTTTTATCAAAAATCGCACCGGCACCTTGCCTACCGGTAGGATATGAAAAGCACGTGCGTGTCACGATTTTCTGCAGGAGGGGAAGCCTGCAGCGCGTCGCGTGCGCTGAAGGGAATATTTACTAATGCAGAATGCAGATAAAGGCACCTTTCTGACCGTTGCGGAAGTTGCTGACATCATGCGCGTATCCAAGATGACCGTCTACCGCCTGGTTCACGCTGGCGAGCTGCCGGCAGTGCGCGTTGGCCGTTCTTTCCGCGTCCATGAGTCCGCAGTCAAGGAATACCTGGACTCCTCCTTCTACAACGCGGGTTAATTTTTTCTGCCTTTAAGCGGGGCTGTTTGACCTGAACGCATATGTCCCCGCTATGATTAATCCGATTAGTACATGGTGCTGTGCTGCGCCCCTGTTTCCTATCGTCTTCAAGTCATGAAGTATCTAGCTGTGAAGGCGGAAGGAAAAAGGGCGTGACATCTCGGCGGTTGTAAGGCCGCATTGAGTACGCCGCCATTGTGCAAGAAAAGAAATTTCCGTCAACGAATAGCGAGGTCGAGCCGATGGGTTCCGTCATTAAGAAGCGTCGCAAGCGCATGTCGAAGAAGAAGCACCGCAAGATGCTTCGCCGTACCCGCGTGCAGCGTCGTAAGCTCGGCAAGTAAGCCAGCATTCCTGCCGTTATCGCAGGAGCGCGCGTGCTGCGTCGCGTACACGTTTTAAAAGCAGAACCCGCCCGGTCTCGTTGAGATAGGGCGGGTTTTGTCGTTGGGGGCTAATCACGGGCTGCCGATTACGGGCTGCAAATGTGAAACTGTAGGAGTTTATGACACTTTCATGCCATTTTTCGAGCCATTTTTGTCATAAACGCAGTCACTAACTCTCGAGTGCGCCTAGCAGCGTTTAACTTTCCTTGTTCGCGTCCCACAGTCGCTTGCCGACGAGTCCCGCGCCCCCGACAGCTCCTGCCAGCAGTGCTCCGATCGAGAGCCACCGCATCGTGGCGAAGGTTGCGGAGCGAAAGTGGCGATAGTCGTAGATAGTCCACCCCATCTTCTGGGCGTAATTCCGCAACTTGCGGTCCGGGTTGATGGCCACGGCGGTGCCCACCATGGACAGCATGGGAATGTCGTTGGCGGAATCTGAGTATGCCGTGCAGCGAGACATGTCCAACCCGGAAGAGGCTGCCAGAGCTGCCACCGCGTGCTTCTTACCCGGGCCGTGGAGAATATCGCCTACCAGGCGGCCAGTGAACTTGCCATCTTTGACCTCGGCGACCGTGCCAAGGGCGCCGGTCAGTCCGATGTGCTTAGCGATAACCTGGGCCAGCTGCACCGGGGTGGCGGTGACCAGCCAGACCTCTTGGCCAGCCTGGATATGTAGTTCCGCCAGATCGCGGGTGCCCTGGTAAACGCGGTCGCTGATCTTTTCTTCAAAGATTTCTTCGCCGAGTTTGACCATTTCATTCACATCGTGGCCGGCGAAAAACTCCAATGCCTGTTCACGGGCCTTAGCTACGTCGGCAGCGTTTTCCGCGCCTGAGATTCGGAATTTCAGCTGCTTCCAAATCATGCCGGCCAAATCACGCTTCTTGATGAAGCCGCGCTCGACCAAACCCATGGCAAAGAGGAAGATTGATGCGCCTTGGACAAGCGTGTTGTCCACATCGAAGAAAGCGGCTGCGCCCTGATCGCGTTCGACACCTGGAATGGGCTGCGAGAGCACACGGGCACCGCCAGCGGCATCTTCGGCACCAGCTACACTGCGAAATCCCGTAGCCAGTTCTTCGCCGCCGACGTCGTAGACTTCGCCGAGAGCTTCCAGTGCATTGGCAGCCGCTGCAGCACCAGCTTCCTCCTGTGCTTCGTCATTGAGCGGAGCGAGAACTACCTGCTCGAGGAAGTTGCGGACGTTACCCTGCGAGGACGCAAGGTCACCCAGCATGTCGATGGGGAAGGGGGAGCGGTTGTCGGCACTGAACTCACTCACGGCACGAAAATCTCTTTCCACGGTGTATGCAACCGACATCCGTTATCGGAAGCTCTTGTTGAATAGTATCCGGTCTTTAGGCAAAGCTGCGCGCTGAGATTCAAGGAGCGGATGGGGCAAGGATAAGAAGAGTCACTTTTGCAGGGGAAGTGTGGGGAGGGGGACGTCGTAAAGCGAAACAGTCGACCTTTAGACTGGCCGTTATGGTGACTGTGACGGTGATGAGTAGGAAGACCTGCGGTTCGTGCGCTCGCGTGATTGCGCAGATTGAGCCGCTAGTTCGGGACCAAAATGCGCAGTTCCAGGTGGAAGACGTCGATGCCGATCCGAACTTGGCCATGGAATTTGGCGATCGCGTGCCGGTGATTTTGGTCAATGATGAGGAAATCGCTTGCTGGGAAATCGATGATGATGAACTCCTGGAAGCGATAGTGGAGGCCGAATAAGTTCGGGAGACAACTCTGCCGAACTGCTAGGAGCTGCGGAGACATGGCAGAATGTGGAGTAGCGGCAAAGAAGTAGGGGGAGTGCTGCGAACATCGAGGTAGAGACTAAGTAAAGTATGCCTTTGTTGTGACGAGATGGCAGAGTTGTCTAGCGTTAACAGTCATAGCTGTGTGAAAAAGCCCGTAGCGGGGCCTGTGAAGGAGCAATAGAGCGGTGATTGAGCGGTGAGTGTGCTTCTCGTCGGAATGTCGTACCGGTCTGCACCGGTGACCCTTCTTGAAAAGGTCTCCGTCGGTGAAACTGAGCGAGAGGCCATTTTGGCTCGGCTGGTCGCGGATGAAGCGATCAGCGAAGCGATGCTGTTGTCGACCTGTAACCGCGTTGAGTACTACGTGGTGGCCAACGGCTTCCACTCTGGCCTATCGGCCGTGGTCCGTGAAATTGTCGGTCGTACTGGGCTCGAACTCGATGAACTGACACCGCACCTCTATGTGCGGTACGCACAGGCCGCAGCGGAGCATGCCTTCTCGGTGTGTGCGGGTCTTGACTCGATGGTGCTGGGGGAACAGCAGATTATCGGTCAGCTTCGCAATGCTTACCAGGAAGCGGACGAAGCCGGCACCGTCGGTCGCATGCTGCATGACTTGGCGCAGAAGGCGCTGCACACAGGCAAGCGAGTCCACAGCGAAACAGTGATCGATAATGCGGGCGCATCGATGGTCTCCGTGGCCATCGACGAGGCGATTGCTGCGCTGCATCCTGGGTTCAACTCTGGTGTTGACGTCGCTGAGGGTGCCGATATTCTGGCCGGACGTTCGGCCCTTATCCTCGGCGCCGGTGCGATGAGTTCGCTGGCCGCCAGTTACCTGGGGCGCTGCGGCATTGATCGTCTGATTATTGCCAACCGCACCGTTGACCGGGCGCAGAACCTGGCTAACCACTCGATCGAAGCGGGCATCCCCGCTACTGCTATTGCGTTGCATGATTTCGCTGATGTCCTCGATGATGTGGACATTCTCGTCAGTGCCACCGGAGCCATGACTCCAGTGGTCTCAGCTGCAGATGTTGTCAACCACGGCCCGCTCGCCATCGTCGATTTGTCTATGCCTCGCGACGTCGCGGAGGATGTCTCCGGGCTTGAGGGGATCGCACTCTTCAACATCGAATTGCTGCAGATGACTCGCACGGAGGTTCCGGGTCGTGATGATGAGGCTGCAGCGCGCGACATTGTGGCCGAAGAGTTGGAGTCCTACCTCACGGCGCAGCGCGCAAGCGAGGTAGCACCGACTGTTCGCGCTCTGCGTGAGCGCGCGGCGGATGTGGCGGCGGCTGAGCTCGCTCGCCTGGAGGCGAAGACACCGGGTCTTACTCAAAAGGAACGTCGCGAGGTCGAGTCCACGGTTCGCCGCGTCGTCGATAAGCTCTTGCACGCGCCAACGGTGCAGGTCAAGAAGCTTTCTAGCCAGCAGGGCGGTGGCAACTACGCGCTTGCCCTGCAGAAGCTCTTCGACCTGCCCCTATCCACCCCCTCTGGCCTGTATGCTGACACCGATATCCCCGCAGATCTCATGGTAGAGGGCCGAATTGGGCGGATGCAGGGATTTGAGCAGTATGGTCTTGACAGTAGTGCCATCATTGAAGGCGTTGCTGAAACCACCAAAAATTAACACCCGGAGGGAAACATGCCTGACCCAGCGACTATTCGTATCGGTACCAGGGGCTCGGAACTGGCTACGACACAGGCCGGTCACGTCCGTGATGCACTGATTGAGCTGGGGCAGCCTGCAGAGCTGGTAATTGTGAAGACCGCCGGTGACCATAACCGCCACGACCCGGTGGAAAAGATTGGCATCGGTGTCTTCACCCAGGCGCTGCGTCATGCACTCCGCGAGGGGGTGTGCGATATTATCGTGCACTCGTTTAAGGACTTGCCGACGTTGCCGGAAGACGACATGATGGTCGCAGCCGTGCCGGAGCGCGTCGATCCGCGAGAAGCGCTGATTTCCCGTGATGCTACGCCGCTGATGGACCTGCCTGAGGGTGCTCGAGTGGGTACCTCCGCGCCGCGTCGTGTCTCTCAGTTGCGTGCGCTGCGCTCCGATCTGGAACTTGTACCATTGCGTGGAAACATCGAAACCCGCATGGGGCGCGTCTCTGAGGACTTGGACGCTGTCATTCTGGCTCGCGCTGGGCTGGAGCGCACGGGTCGCCTCGGAGAGATTGCGGAATCCCTGGATGTGGATGTCCTCATGCCAGCCCCGGCTCAGGGCGCCCTGGCGCTGGAGTGCCGCACTGCTGACCGTGAAATTGTGGATATTCTGCGCAAGATTGACCACCCGGTGTCCCATGCCCGCGCTGTCGCTGAGCGCGCGGTACTCAATGAGCTGGAAGCGGGCTGCACCGCTCCGGTCGCGGCCTACTCAACCGTGAGCGACAGCGGTGAACTCACCCTGCAGGCGGGGGTGTTCGCACTCGACGGTTCGCGTCAGTTGCTCGAGACCGCTACCGCAAACGTGGATAAGGCCGATGAGCTTGGCCGGAAGGTTGCAGCGGCGCTGCTCGAACGGGGTGCTCATGAGGTAATGGGCGATACCCTGCGGGAATCTCAAAAGTAGCCGGTTAGTTAATTTGGCTCAAACCCTTTATGCTAATAGGCCTGTATGCATGCCGTTGGGATAAGGGTTTCCTTCGTGCGCTCGCATGTGAGATTCAGGTATCTACCTGCCACTTACATGCGTTGGCGCATGTCCTCTTTCTTCCTTAGAGACTCATCGGCACGAAAAGTGAACAACCAATAGAAAAGAAATCACTCCGCAACGATGAACACCTCCCTCCCCTCAGCAACGGGACGCATCCTGTTCGTCGGCGCTGGTCCTGGAAATCCCGACCTGCTGACGCTTCGCGCCCGTGAGATTCTCGCAGACACCGCTATCGCCTACGTCGACGCCGATGTCATGCCGGGGGTTCGAGAGCTCGTCGCAACCGATGTGCCTGTTCCTCCCGAGCTGCTGAAGGAAGCCGAGGAAGAGTACGAGCGCATGTGCGCCGCCGCCAAGGCCAAGGGATCTCGTCGTAAGCCGCCGCGCCCGGCACCACCGACCGCCGCAGATCTGCGCGAGCCTATCGACGATCCCAAAAAGATGGCCGAATTGCTCGTCGAAGAAGCTGCTAAAGGCAGTGACGTGGTGCGTTTGGTGGCAGGCAATCCGCTGACCAACGATTCGCTGCTGGCCGAAATCAACGAGGTCTCGCACGCCGATGTTGAGTTCCAGATTGTCCCTGGCATGTCCGTGCCCTCCACCGTTCCGGCATTTGCCGGTATCGCGTTGGGCTCGACGTACACGGAGACCGATCTCGGTCGCGCCGATGTGGACTGGGACGAGCTGGCCCAGGCACCGCAGCCGCTGGTACTGCAGGCCGTGCAGGACGACCTGTCCGCCATTGCCTCTGAGCTCGGTGAACGCGGTCTTCCGTCGTCGTTGCCAGTGTCGGTGACTGTCAACGGTACGACTCGTCTGCAGCGCACCTACGACGTCACGCTGGGCACCTTGGCGCAGCTCTCGGGTGACCTGACCGGTCCGCTGGTGGTCACGCTTGGCAAGGGTGTGGACAATCGTTCGAAGTACTCATGGTGGGAAAACCGCGCTCTCTACGGATGGAAGGTGCTGGTCCCACGTGCCAAGGCGCAGGCAGGCCCGATGAGTGCCCGTCTCGTTGCGCACGGCGCCATCCCGATTGAGGTCCCGACCATCTCAATCGAGCCACCGCGCAGCCCGGCGCAGATGGAACGCGCCATCAAGGGGCTTGTCGACGGCCGTTACCAGTGGGTTGTCTTCACTTCCGTCAACGCCGTCACCGCAGTGTGGGAGAAGTTCCAGGAATTCGGCTTGGACGCGCGCTCCTTCGCTGGGGTCCGCATCGCAGCCGTCGGCCATCGCACCGCCGCTGCCATCCGCGATCTCGGCATCACTCCGGAGCTGCTTCCGGATGACACTCGTCAAAATGCCGCGGGCATTGTCGACGTGTTCCCGGAGTACATCGAGGATCTCGATCCGGTCAACCGCGTGCTGCTGCCGCGCGCCGATATCGGCACCGATGTGCTTGTCGACGGTCTGATTGACCTGGGCTGGGAAGTTGATGATGTGGTCGCTTACCGTACCGTGCGGGCAGCGCCACCGAGTGCGGATATCCGCGACATGATTAAGTCCGGTGGCTTCGACGCAGTGTGCTTCACCTCGGGGTCGACGGTGAAGAACCTGGTCGGCATCGCGGGTAAGCCGCATGCTCGCACCATCATTGCCTGCATCGGGCCGATGGCCGCAGCCACGGCTCGCGAGTACGGCCTGCGGGTAGATGTCGTGCCGGAGCGCGCAAGCATCCCGGAGCTGGTGGATGCGCTGGCAGAGCATGTTGCGCAACTGCGGGCGGCAGGGCAGCTGCCACCACCGCGCAAGAAGCGTCGTCGTTCGCGTAAAACCAAGGACTGAGCAGGGGCGTACCGGAGCGAGTTCGCGTTTTGATTAAGGTTGTCTTTATGACTACATCTGGAGCTTCTGAATCATCCCGCGAAATCGATCTCGAACAGTTTGGATTTCCTCTCCCGATTCGTCGCCCACGCAGGCTGCGCACCAACCCGGTGATGCGTGCGATGACGGCGGAGACGACACTGACTCCGAAAAATCTCATCCTGCCCATGTTTGTTGCAGATGGGATTGATGAGCCGAAGCCAATCAGCTCCCTGCCCGGGGTAGTGCAGCATACCGAGGACTCCCTGGTAGAAGCTGTGCGCGAGGCTGTTGAGGCAGGTATCTCGGCAGTTGACCTCTTCGGTGTCCCGCTGGATGCGGACAAGGACGGCGAGGGCTCTGAGTCCTGGAATCCGGAGGGCGTACTCAACCGTGCCCTGCGTCGTCTCCGCGACGAGTTCGGGAATGACATTTTGATCATGGCCGACACCTGCCTGGATGAGTTCACTGACCACGGCCACTGTGGTGTGCTGGGCAAGGACCGCTTCGGCAACACGGTCGTTGAGAATGACCGCACGCTGATTAACTACATCAAGATGGCCGTTGCGCAGGCCGACGCCGGTGCCCATATCGTGTCCCCTTCGGGCATGATGGACGGCCAGATTGCCGCAATTCGCGAGGGCTTGGATGCCGCTGGCCATGAGGATGTCTCCATCATGGCGTACTCGGCAAAGTACGCCTCCGCCTTCTACGGTCCATTCCGTGAAGCTGTGGGCAGCTCGCTGCAGGGTGATCGCCGTACCTACCAGCAGGATCCTGCAAACCGTCGTGAGTCCCTGCTTGAAGTGCAGCTCGACGTTGACGAAGGTGCGGACATGGTGATGGTCAAGCCGGCCATGAGCTACCTGGACATTCTGCGCGAGGTCGCGGATATGTCGCCGGTGCCGGTTGCCGCCTACCAGGTCTCTGGTGAGTACGCGATGATTCACGCCGCTGCCGCCAACGGGTGGATTGACCTGGATGCTGCGATGATGGAGGCAGTACTGAGCATTCGCCGTGCCGGTGCGGAGCAGATTTTGACCTACGCAGCGGTGGACTTGGCGAAGAAGCTGCGCGCCCAGTTCTAATTTGCTCGGGTGAACGTGCAGTAATAATTATCGAGAAGTGGACGGATGACTAAAGAAGAGAAGAAGCCCGCAATTCCCGAGCAGGTCGAGGGAGCTAGGCAGGCGTGGCGGGTTACGGCCGTGTTGCAGCTGCTCGTCGCTGCGGTAGCTACGGTGACCTACTGGCTGCATCCGGAAATGCTGATGAGCCCCTCAACCGCTAAGGAGAATTTCCCGGGGTTCAGCGAGGGCCAGATTGATGCTGCCATGAAGGCGACTATCGTTATCGCGTTCTTTTTCGCAGTGGGGCTTTGCATCGCGTTCTTCGCCATCATCGAGCGAATGCGCAAGGGGAGCGAAGGTGCTCGCACCGTGCTGGTTATCGGCTCGCTTTACCTGGCACTGTCGGCGCTGATGTCCTTCTTCTCTTCTACGGCTTCAGAATCGGGAGTGCCGGCATCCCTCGTTCTTATCAGCGGAATTGTGCGAATCGCCTCGGCCACTGCCGCGGTAGCGGGCCTAGTGCTCGCCGCTTCGAAGGAATCCAAGGACTACTTCGATCATCAGCGCCCGTCGAAACCGTGGACGCCGTCCGCTCCGGAATCGCATCTGCCGAGAGCGTCGAAGCATGGCGCTGATCCAAAGCGGCAACAGCAGCTGGGCCAGTCACAGCCCAAGCAATCCAAGCAGCCTGAGGAGTCCAAGCGATGATGTCCCTGCCGAGTCGGCCCTGGCAGTGGGTGCTCTTCGTCGCGCTCATCGCCCAGATTGTCCTGAGCTTGATACTGGTCACCGGCGACTACTCGCAGGCTCCCGCCGCCGTTGGCCGCGATATCTACATCGTCGCCGGTGTGACGCTGGTCTGCTCGCTTATTGGTAGCGGCTGCTTGCCGACGGCCACTGAGTTCAAACTCTCCCGGAACTGCCTGCTCATCATGGTGATTATCACGGCTCTCGCCATGTTCTTTGCCATTATGGCTGGAGCGCTGACTGTATGGGTTATCGCGCCCAGCCTGGCGATGGCGTGTGGACTACTGTTGCTCTATCGTGAATTAGCGCTCACGCGCGCCAACCAGCCACAGGATTAGACGGAAAGTTTCAAAGGCCATGAGTGACACCGGTGAGTTTGATTTCTCTCTGGACAATCGCGTTGAACAAGCGATTGTGGATGCCAAGGTCGCTGCTCGTAAGGCATTGCCACGAAGCCGTCAGGACATCGACGAAGAAAGTGCCCATCAGCGGCTTGCACACCGCAGAGGCCAGTCCAACACAGCTTTCGCACTCATCCTGGAAAACTTGGAAAACGCCGAGAGTGCTGAGCGTGCTGAGCATGTTTTGGAATCCTTTCCAGATGTGACGGCCTCTGTGGTCTACAAGCCCGGACGCGCGTGGATTACAGCGCCCGATACCATCGATCCGAATCAGTTCATCGAAGCTCTCCGCGAAATTGGGGTCGAGTCGTACCTCACGCGCAGCACGCTTCGGCGTCGTGCAACTCGGCTGGATGTGTCACAACATCGCCGTCCCGCTGTTCCGGCTGCCGCTCAACAGAATGAGGAGGAGCGCATTCGCCGTCGTGAAGCGGCCCTGCGCCGAAGCGGCGGCGGTGCGGAAGTATTGTTCACGGCGCGTGAACTGGTGACCAAGCAGCGCTTTTGGGGCAGCCTGTTCCTATCGATTCCGGTGCTGGTGACGTCGTTGAACGTCAACTGGCAGTTCCCGGGTTGGCAGTGGATGTGTCTTGTGCTGACCACGATTGTGGTGTGGTGGGGTGGCTGGCCGTTCCACCGTGCAATGGCGGCGTCTCTGCGTCGGCGGATGTCGGCGCTGGATGGGGCGAGCTCCATTGCCATCCTGCTGGCGTGGCTGTGGTCACTGGCGCAGCTTATTTTTGGCCCCGCGGGACAGATTGGCTATACCACTGCGCCCACGTGGTTTGCTTTCAACTACCGGGAAAGCGCCTCGGCAGAGGTGTTTTTCGACGTTGCCTGCGGTCTGACCGTGCTGTTGCTAACAGGTCGCATGTTTACGCGCTACAACAAGGTGCGTACTGGACAGATTTTGCGCAACCTGCGCATTCCAGCTGAGCGAAACGTGACAGTCGTGCGCAAGAGTGCCAAATCCGCGGAGCCGAAACGGGTGGAGGTGACGGTCGCGGAGCTCAATATCGGTGATGACATCGTGGTTCCACCGCACTCGGTGATTCCGGTTGATGGCTCAGTCATCGGTGGTGCGTCCACGATGGATGCGCAGCTACTCGGTATCGGCGTTGAACCACAGAAGGTCAAGGTCAATTCCAAGGTTTGGGCCGGCGCAATCAACCTGGATTCGGAGCTCAAGGTGCGTGTGGAGCGCACTGGTTTCAAGACCCGGGCGTCATCGATAGCACGTTGGCTGCGTCAAGCGGTTCGAGAAGAAACGGTGATGCACCAGACCGCAGTGCACTCGGCATCAGAGCTGGTGCCATGGACGCTGTCGTTGGCGGGCGTGGCTTTTTGCGGTTGGTGGCTGGCGACGGGCACGATGAGCGGTGCCCTCGCGGTGGCGCTGGCTATGCTCTCGGGCATCGCGCCGGTGGCATTGGCAATGTCTACGTCGACCGTGCAGCGCATCGGGATTCTGGCCGGTGCTAGTAACGGAATCTTGATTCGTGGCAATGAGACTTTCCGAAAGCTGGCCGCTGCCGATGTGGTGATTTTTAACCGAGTTGGAACGCTGACCGAGGGTGACACCCACGTGCTCGGTGTCGCCGCTGAGCGCAATGAAAATCCGGATCTGGTTCTGCGTGTGGCGGGCGCTCTCATGATGGAGAGCAACCACCCGGCATCGGCGGCCATCGTACGCGCGTGCCGTGCATCCCGCGACGCCGGTTCCGGCGGTGGCGAGGTGCCGCACTGGATTGAGACCGTACACGTCGCAATTGCGGAAGATGGTGCGTTCGTTGGCCAGGTAGAGATTCCGGTGAAGGACTCCGACGACAAGTTAGAGATGCGCTTTGTTGAGGGGCGTGTTTGGCGTCCGCGTGATCTCACTGCACTCAGCGAGAAAATGGCTGTGGCTGCGCTCAGTGGCGGTACTCCGATGGTGGTGTCGTGGCGTGGCAAGGTCCGTGGTGTCATCACCATTGGTGAGGACATTAAGCCTGATGCGGTCGAGAGCATTGATCAGCTTGAGGATATGGGCGTGGACACCATGATGATCACGCGAGATCCGTATCCAGTAGCCCGTCGTTTTGCTGACCGGCTGAATATCTCACGAGTATTCGCGGGCATCATTGCCTCCCGCAAGGCCATTGCGGTGCGTTCGGTCCACAGTGACGGCGAGACTGTCGTGATGGTTGGCGACAAGGACATCCGGGACTCTCTGCGTGCCGCTGACGTGGGTGTTTTGATGGACAACACCGAAGGCAATCAGAATCTCGATGTTGATTACGCCGATGTCGTGGCACTGCGTAACAACGTGTTGTCGATTCCGGAGGCCATTGAAATCGCACGTGCTGTGGTGCGGATGATGGACTCCAACATCTACTTTGCGTGGTTCTACAACGTTGCGGTCATCCTGCTGGGTATGACCGGTATGATTCACCCGCTGCTGGCATCGCTATTGATGATTTTCTCCAGCTTGTGGATCGACTGGCGATCCCGTCGAGTGTCCTCTCGCCGCAAGCATCTATTCAGGGTGAAGCTGGGACGTTGGTAGGGCAGGGTAGCCCTTCATCCGAGTGGCCGTCTACGATGGTCACCGTGACTCAAGACATTAATGCTCCTCATGTCCCAGAAAACGTTGAGCTCACCGATCGTTCGGCAGAGTTCTTTACGCAGGCTCAGGCAGTGACGCCGGGTGGCGTGAACTCGCCGGTCCGCGCCTTCGGCTCCGTCGGTGGCACCCCACGTTTCATTGACCACGCCGCGGGCTCTCGTCTCGTGGATGTTGATGGCAACGAATATGTGGACTTGGTCTGCTCGTGGGGTCCAATGATTCTGGGCCACGCGCACCCGGCAGTGGTGGAGGCCGTTCAGAGCGCCGCCACTCGCGGTTTGTCTTTCGGCGCTCCGACGACGGCTGAGACCGACCTGGCTCGTCACATCGTTGAGCGCACGTCGGTAGATGAGGTGCGTCTGGTCAATTCCGGCACTGAGGCCACCATGTCCGCAGTTCGCCTGGCTCGCGGTTTCACTGGTCGTTCCAAGATCATCAAGTTCGCCGGCTGCTACCACGGTCACGTGGACGCGCTGCTGGCATCGGCCGGTTCCGGTGTCGCTACTTTTGGTCTGCCGGATTCGCCGGGTGTCACCGGTGCATCGGCTGCCGACACCATTGTTGTTCCTTATAACGACATTGAGGCCGTCAAGGCCGCATTCGCTGAGAACCCGGGCGAGATTGCCTGTGTCATCACTGAGGCGGCAGCGGGCAACATGGGTACCGTCGCACCGCAGGACAACTTCAACGCGAAGTTGAAGGAAGTCTGCCATGCAGACGGCGCACTGCTGATTCTCGATGAGGTCATGACTGGCTTCCGCGCTTCCTACAACGGCTGGGACGGCATTGATGGTGTGGCCGGTGACCTGACCACCTTCGGCAAGGTCGTCTCCGGTGGTTTGCCGGCAGCTGCCTTTGGTGGTCGCCGCGACGTCATGGAGTACTTGGCTCCGAACGGTCCGGTGTACCAGGCAGGCACACTCTCCGGTAACCCGGTCGCTATGGCAGCTGGCCTGGCCAACCTGGAAAATGCCACGAAGGATGTCTATGACACCGTTGCGGCCAATGCAGATCGCCTGGCCACGATTCTGTCCGACGCCCTGACCAAGCAGGGCGTGGCCCACCACATTCAGCGTGCGGGCACGATGCTCTCGCCACGCTTCGCCGAGGGCGAGGGCCACAACTTTGAGCAGATGCAGGCAGCGGATACTTTCCGCTACCCGGCTTTCTTCCACGCCCTACTGGCCAATGGTGTCTACCCGCCGGCTTCTTGCTACGAGACCTGGTTCGTCTCCGCTGCGCTGACCGACGCCGACTTCGAAATCATCGAGCGTGCAGCAGCCCGCGCGGCCGAGGCGGCGGCAGCCGCCAAGCCGGAGTAGGTGACACGTGTCGAACAAGACCAATTCGCAGGCAGCACAGCAGGAATCGCAGCCGACACAGCCGGAAAACCAGGCGTCTAAGCGTGCAACAAAGCACGCCAAGACCACGGTCGTACATCTCGTCCGCCACGGCGAGGTTTATAACCCGGATAAGATTCTCTACGGTCGCCTGCCCGGCTGGCACTTGTCTGAGCGCGGTCAGCGTCAGGCGGCGGCCACGGCCTCGTCCTTCGTAGGCCACGACATCCGCTACTTCGCCTGCTCCCCGCTGCAGCGCACGCAGGAAACCTCACAGCCATTCACAGAGGTAATCGGCGCGAAGCCGACCCTGGATGAAGATTTGCTGGAGGCTGGCAACTCCTTTGAGGGTTTGCACATCAAAGGCATTGACTCCGCACTGTGGAATCCGAAGTACTGGCCACGGCTGCGTCGTCCGAGCGTGCCCAGTTGGGGCGAGCCCTACGAGGAGATCGCGGACCGTATGTTCCACGCCATCGAGCGAGCCCGCGAGGCCGCCGAGGGAGGGGAAGCGGTGCTGGTGACGCACCAGCTGTGCATCATTGCAGCTCAGCGTCGTGCGCGGTACTTGAAGCTCGCCCACAACCCGGCAACTAGGCAGTGTGATTTGGCGAGCGTGACCTCTTTGATCTTCGTCGGAGACACCATTGTCGACGTGCGCTACAGTGAGCCGGCCGGTCACCTGTAAGGTGAATAAATAGTTTTGTTGAAGTTTCACTGACCCCGGAAGGTGGCACCCCAGGTGGCCAAGGTCTCATCGTCCCGAATTGCAGCAACGCTGGCGGCAGCAACTCTGTCTCTGTCGCTCGCGGCATGTAACCCCGGAGAGTCGGTGGGACACGACGCCGTTGCCGTTGGCGGTCAGTTCGAGTTCGTTTCTCCGGGTGGTCAGCAAATCATTGATTACGCACCGGAGGAGCGCAAGCCGGTCGGCAATGTTTTCGGTCCTTCTCTCGAGGATGACGACAAGGAAATCTCCCTTGAAGACTTCAAGGACCAGATTGTGGTTCTGAACGCCTGGGGCCAGTGGTGCGCACCGTGCCGCTCCGAGTCTGATGACCTGCAGTACGTTCAGGAACAGATGGAAGAGCAGGGAATTGGCACTGTCCTCGGCATTAACGTCCGCGACAATGTCCGCCAAGCTCCCATCGACTTTGTGAAGGACAACGGCATCACCTACCCGTCCATCTACGATCCGGCTTTCGTCAACGCCGGTGCGCTCGGTGGTATCCCGGCGTCGGTGATTCCGACGACCATCATCCTGGACAAGCAGCACCGCCCGGCGAAGGTCTTCCTCCGCGAGGTCGATCACACAATGCTGATGAAGGCCGTCAATGAAGTGAAGGCGGAGGGCTAGGCCCCGGCATGTCAACTCTTGCCATGGACACGATCTTTTCTGCCGATGGCATCGGCCAACAGTTCGCCGACGTCGCCACCGGCGGTCCCATTGTGTTGGGGCTGCTCGCCGCTGCACTGGCCGGTCTCGTCTCCTTCGCCAGCCCGTGCGTTATTCCGCTTGTGCCCGGTTATGTCTCCTATCTCACTGGTATTTCCGGAGCATCGGGGGCGCAGGGCAATGGCGTGACGACGGGAGTTGCGGACGCAACCGCCGTCGATAAGCAGGACGGCGATGGACACCGTGGCCAGCGTTCCTCAACAGCCCGCGTCGGCCTGGCTGCGTTGCTGTTCGTGTTGGGCTTTACTGTCATTTTTGTGCTGGGTTCGGCCTCTATTTTCGGGCTCGTGTCCACGTTGCGTTTGCAGGCGCGCACGCTGACGATTGTCGGTGGCGTGGTGACCATCGTGATGGGACTCGCCTTCATGGGCATGGTGCCGGCGCTGCAGAAGGACACCCGCATGGCGCCGAAGCGCTGGACCACGTGGCTGGGAGCGCCACTGCTTGGCGCGGTGTTCGCGCTGGGGTGGACGCCGTGTCTGGGCCCGACGCTGACTGCAATTATTTCGGTGTCCGCGGGCACGCAGGGTATGACCGCGGCCAGGGGAGTGGCGCTGATTATCGCTTACTGCCTGGGGCTGGGGCTGCCGTTCATTTTGGTGGCGCTGGGGTCGGCACGCGCGATGCGTGGAGTGGACTTCCTGCGTAAGCACTCGCGAACTATTCAGCTCATCGGTGGTGTGGCGCTGGTGCTGGTCGGAATTGCCCTGGTCACGGGACTGTGGGATGTTTTTGTTGCCTGGGTTCAGGCCGCTTTTATTACTGATACGGTAACGCCAATTTAGTGAAAGATTTTTTCAATGTCGGTGAATTGGAATAAGGTACGACAGCCCTTCCAGCAGGTCTGGAATTGGTTGACCAGCATGCGCACGGCGCTGATTCTGCTGTTCATCCTCGCTTTCGCAGCGGTTCCGGGTGCCCTGTTGCCACAGCGCTCGCTGAATAAGGACAAGGTCGACCAGTATCTTGCCGCCAACGGCAAGACCGCCGAGATCATGGATAAGCTGCAGCTTTTCGATGTCTTCTCGTCCGTCTGGTTCGTCGCCATCGTGGCGTTACTGCTGATTTCCCTGGTCGGCTGCATTATTCCGCGCACCATCGACCACTACAAGGCCATGAAGACACCGCCGGCCAGGGCACCGAAACGGTTGGCGCGTCTTCCGCTTCACGACGAAGCCGTGGTCGATGCTTCCGCGGACGAAGTTTCTGAGCGGGTGCGTGAGCGCCTGAACAAGTGGGCATTGACGGAAACTCCAGCAGATGAAGATCGCGCCGGGGCACGCTCCTTTTCCGCGGAGAAGGGCTACCTGCGTGAGCTCGGCAACTTGGTATTCCACCTGGGCATTGCGCTGCTGATTATCATCGTCGGCTTGGGGCGCATGATCTATTACGAGGGCCAGGTCATTCTGCTGACCAACACCGGCACCGAAATTTCTGATGACAACGTCAACAGCGCGGTGGGCGTTCCGTTCTGTAACACCGCAGCGGCGAACTATGACTCGCTGCGCTCGGGCAACACCTTCGACGGTACGACTTTGAACCCGTTCTGTATTCAGGTCGATGACTTTTTCGCCGATTACCTGCCGAACGGCCAGGCCAAGATGTTCACCTCGCACATCCGATTCGCAGAAGAAGAGGATATGCGCAAGCCGGTCGATGAGTGGGAAAAGACCACGCTGCAGGTCAACCATCCGCTGCGCGTCGCCGGTGACCGTGTGTACCTGCAGGGGCACGGCTTTGCCCCGGCCTTTAAGGTGACCTGGCCGAATGGAGAGTCGCGTACCTCGATTGTCCAGTTCCGCCCGGATGACCCGACCTTCTTCCTGTCCTCTGGTGCGCTGCGCTTTGACCCACCGGCGGGCATGTACCCGGACTTGTTCGAGCGCCGCCAGAACCAGATTGCAATCGAGGGCCTGTTCGCTCCGACCGCCGAGTTCACCGGTGAAAAGGGTGCGCTGCTGCAGTCCTCTTACCCGGCTATGCAGGACCCAGCCGTGGCTGTCGACATTTACCGCGGCGACGCGGGCCTGGACACTGGTCGCTCGCAGGGACTGTTCTCCCTCGACCGCGATCTGATGCACTCGGGTCAGCTGGCCAAGGAAGCCCGCGTCAACCTCAAGCAGGGCGAATCCACCGAGCTTGCCGACGGCACCAAGATTGAATTCCTCGGTGCGAAGGAATTCGTCAACTTGCAGGTTTCGCACGATCCCACGCAGTTCTGGGTGCTGGTGGCGACTGTGGCCGCACTGGCGGGCATGGTGATGTCACTGGGCATTAAGCGCCGGCGTGTCTGGGTGCGCATGTTCCCGCTGGAAGATGGTCGCACTCGCGTTGAGTTCGGTGGCCTTGCCCGCACCGACAAGGCAGGTTGGGGCGAGGAGTTCCAGTACATCGTTGACGACATCCTGGAGCGCGACAGTGATGACGAGGACAGCGAAGGAAACGATGCTGCCAAGGATGACACTGCTGATAAGGACAGCACGGACAATAAGACCAAAAGCTAACTGACCACTAAGTCTGGTCCATCCCTGCCACAGGGTGAATGCGCGGAGGCGAAAATTGCGCCTCCGCGCAACTTTTTTGCGTCCCCCGTGTCCCCGGCCCCTTTTGCTTAGTCCCGCTTTAGTACTAGGGTTTGAAGAAGTATTCCGCTAATTCCACATTTTGGAGCCAAGTACATGCTCGTCAATAAGACACTGGCGCAGTTTTCGGACTGGTCGTACTTCACGGCCTTCGCCTTTTATCTTGTGGCCTTTGTTGTATCCATTGCCTACTACAGCCGTCGTATCGCGGCCGCTGAAGCTAAGATCCAGGTTGCGGAACGCGAGCTGGTAGCCGCCGGTGCTGGTGATGGAGCTACCACCACCAGTGTCGCTGACTCGGGGGAGTCGGCGACGAAGGCGTCGGCAAGTGAACCTAAGAATCTGGCGCTGACGAACCGACTCGGCGTTGTGGCGGAAATGCTGATTTATGTCGGTGTGGCCGTGCACTTTGCATCGGTGCTGCTGCGTGGCCTGGCTGTGCAGCGTTTCCCGTGGGGCAACCTGTACGAGTACGTTTCGGTCTCCATTCTGATCGCAATGGTCGTTGGTGCCGGTGTCCTGCACCGCGAGACCATGCGCGTGTTCTGGCCGTGGATGCTGGCACCGATTCTGGCGCTGATGTTCTACGGCGGTAGGAAGCTCTACGCTGAGGCCGCTCCAGTGGTGCCGGCACTGCAGTCGATTTGGCTGCCGATTCACGTGTCCATCATCGCTATCGGCTGCAGTATCGCACTGATTTCCGGTGTCGCGTCGATTCTGTACATGCTGCGGATGTACAACCGCAAGGGCAACGAAAAGGGTTTCCTGGGCAAACTGGTCGCGCCACTACCGGACGCTCAGAAGCTGGATGCGATTGCTTACCGCACCGCCATTTGGTCCTTCCCGCTGTTCGGTTTGGGCATTGTGCTGGGTGCTATTTGGGCGGAGTCCGCATGGGGCCGCTACTGGGGCTGGGATCCGAAGGAGACAACGGCTCTGATCTCCTGGATTATCTACGCCCTGTACCTGCACGCTCGCGCGACCTCAGGTTGGCGTAATACCAAGGCCGCGTGGATTAACATCTTCGGTTTCGCGACCATGGTGTTCAATCTCTTCTTCATCAATATGGTGGTTTCGGGTCTGCACTCGTACGCCGGTCTGAACTAAGCCGATCAAACACGTACCAAGCCGGCATCGCCGGGTGAACTAGAATCGCTTCCATGCGTGTTCTCGTCACCGGTGGTGCCGGCTTTATTGGTTCCAACTTTGTTCTCCGTACTCTGGCCACGCGGCCGGATGTGAATGTGACGGTGCTGGACGCTTTCACCTATGCCGCGAACCCTGCGAGCTTGGACGGCGCGGACTGTGAGATCATCCGCGGCGATGTCCGCGACGCGGAGCTGATCGATCGCCTCGTTCCCGGCTTCGATGCCGTCGTCCACTTCGCCGCAGAGAGCCATAACGACAACTCGCTGGTGGATGCCGATCCCTTCGTCACCACCAATGTCATGGGCACCGTGAATCTGGCGAAGGCCTGCGTCACCCATGACGTTCGCCTTCACCACATCTCTACAGACGAGGTCTTCGGCGATCTCGCTCTCAACGATCCAGCACGCTTTACGACGGTCACCGCGTACAAACCCTCCAGCCCCTATTCGGCCTCCAAGGCTTCCGCCGACCACTTTGTCCGGGCGTGGGTGCGTAGCTTTGGGCTGGCTGCGACGATTAGTAACTGCTCGAACAACTACGGGCCTAGGCAGCATCCGGAGAAACTGATTCCCCGCCAGATTTGTGGTCTGCTGCGCGGTCGTAGCCCTCGCGTGTACGGCACTGGCGAGAACGTTCGGGACTGGATTCACGTCGATGACCACAACGATGCGGTCTGGGCAATTTTGGATGCCGGCGAGATGGGGGAGACCTACCTTATCGGTGCCGATGGCGAGCGTTCCAACCTCGACGTGGTCGGAGACATCCTCGAGGGCTTCGGACGTGCGCGGTCCGATTTCGTCCGTGTCACTGACCGCCCGGGGCATGACCGTCGGTATGCGATTGATCCCGCATCCATCCGTACCCTTGGCTGGCAGCCGCGCTACCAAGACTTTTCCGCGGGGCTCGCCGAGACCATTGACTGGTATCGTGCCAACGAGTCTTGGTGGGCCGCGGCCTACGATGCCGCTGAGGCTGGCTACGCCGAGCGTGAGCAGGAGTTGTAGTTCGCTGCCACGGCATGCCCAGCACACTCCCAACGCACGCTCAGTGCACACTCAACGCGCGCCGCAGCCTCAGGCCAGCACCCGCGTCTACACTTGTTACCCATGAGCCCTAAGAGCACATTCCAGCCCACTTCCATCGACGGCGTTTTCACCTTCGAGCCGGTCATCCACGGCGACAGCCGCGGTAGTTTCCACGAGTGGTATCGCCTCGACGCATTCGCCGAGGCCACGGGCTACCCGTTCTTCCCGGAGCAGGCCAACATGAGTGTCTCCGCCGCAGGCGTTGTCCGTGGCCTGCACTTCGCTGACGTCAGCACCGCGCCAGATGGCCACCCCGGCCAGGCGAAGCTGGTTACTTGTCCCGCGGGCCACATCCTCGACATCGCGGTTGACCTGCGTCGCGGCTCCGACACCTTCGGCAAGGTTGAGGTCTTCGAGCTCGACAGCAAGACCCGCCGAGTGGTCTATCTGCCCAACGGCATCGGACACGGTTTCGTCTCGCTTGCCGACGACTCCGTGCTCACCTACCTCACTTCCACCGGTTACAACCCGGAGGCAGAGCGTGCTGTTAGCATCCAGGACCCAACTCTCGGAATTGACCTGGCCGCGCTACTGGCCAAGGGTGGTCTCACCGAAGCGGACATGATTCTCTCCGAGCGCGATCAGAAGGCTCCGACTATCGAGCAGTTCGAGGCCGAAGGCAATAAGCTCCCCAGCGAGTTTGACTGCAAGGATCTTGAGAACATGGCTCGCGACGAGTGGGCAATCGCCAACGAAGCGGCCGGGCAGTAAGGCAGAAAGGCGCGAGCACTATGAAGGGCATCATCCTCGCAGGTGGCACCGGCTCTCGGCTGTTTCCCATCACACTTGGTGTAAGCAAGCAGCTGGTTCCCGTCTATGACAAGCCGATGATCTACTACCCGCTGAGCACGCTGATGCTAGCGGGGATTAAGGACATCCTCGTCATCACCACGCCACATGATGCCCCGCAGTTTGAGCGTCTACTTGGCGACGGCTCGCAGTGGGGCCTCAACCTCACCTTTGCCACCCAAGACGAGCCCCGTGGTCTCGCTGAAGCGTTCATCATCGGTGCGGACCACATCGGCGATGACTCCGTTGCGCTCATCCTCGGCGACAACATCTTTTACGGTGCTGGCTTGGGCACGCAGCTGCGCCGCTTCCATGACGTCGATGGCGGAGCGATCTTCGCCTACTGGGTCGCAGATCCCACAGCCTATGGAGTCGTGGACTTCGACCAAAGCGGCAAGGCCGTGGCGATTCAGGAGAAACCGAAGAAACCACGCAGCCATTTCGCGGTGCCTGGTTTGTACTTTTATGACGCCGAGGTTGTTGAGATAGCTCGCTCGCTGCAACCGTCGTCACGCGGCGAATTGGAAATCACGGATGTTAACCGCGCCTACTTGGAGCGCGGAAAACTGCAGGTAGAGGTGCTGCCGCGCGGCACGGCGTGGCTGGATACCGGCACGGTGGACAATCTGATGGCCGCGGGCGATTTTGTGCGCACAATCGAGCAGCGGCAGGGGCTAAAGATTGGCTCGCCGGAAGAGGTGGCGTGGCGCATGGGATTCATTGACGATGCTGCGCTTAGCGCGCGTGCCGACGCCCTCAGCGCCAGTGGCTACGGGGAATATCTACAGCAGTTGTTGCTGCGTGGCAAGGACGTTTAGTCAGTTTCGCCGGGATTATCGGGGTTGTCGTCCTGCTCCCGTTCGCGCCGCTCCTGCAGCTCCTGCTCACGTTTACGGCGATCGAATTCGGCCTTCTTGAGCTTCCAGAGGAACTCCGGATCATCGTCGGGAGCGAGCGGACGGGGTTCCGGTTGCGGAGCGGAAATACGTCGCATGCCGTTGCCGCGACTGCCGGGACCAAATGCCTTCCACAGCATGACTACGACAAGGATGATGAACAGCAGCAGAATGAGCCGACCCATGTAATAGCTAACCTCCTGGATTTACCGACTAGAATACGCAACGAGTCCAGTAGTGCCCACGAGGGGTATCGCACTGCATGCGGTACGGCGTACAGAGTCCGTTAGGGTACAAAGGAACGTTGGACACGAACAGCCATGGACGCTAACAACGCCCGGGGCGCAGTACAGGCGTAACACGTAGAGGTGAGGGTTTAATGACCAATCCAGCAGAGCAGGACAAGTTGGCTTCTGAGGCTGAAGTGGAGGCAGCTCCGGTGACCAAGAATGCTGGTCGCGGCAATGCCATGAAGGGGCTGTTCTGGTACGGCCTTGCGCGTCTGCTGCTGTTCCTGGTGCTGTTCTTCATTCTGCTCGTGATTATCTACCTCGTTAATGTGCAGATTCCGGCCGCAATTACGGCTGTGTTCGCACTGATTATTGCGATGCCGCTGTCGGTTTTTGTGTTCCCGAAGCTGCGCGTCCAGGCCAATGAGTCTGTTGCAGTGTGGTCGGAGAACCGCCGCGCGCACAAGGAGTACATTGCGCAGCAGATTAAGGACCGCGAGGAAAACTAGCGCACCTTCTCTAACACTCGCTCGATTGCCCGGTTCACCGCTTCAGGCGCCTCCAGCGGCAACATGTGGCCGGCCCCGTCGACTTCAACCAGTTCGGCGTCCGGCCACTTTTCCATAATTAGGTCTGCTTGCTTGCGCGGAGTGACATCGTCCTTCGTGCCCACCAGTACCGCTCCTGGCAAGCCCTCCAAGTAAGGCCCGGCTGCGAACTCGTCGTGATCCTGCAGGTCGTCGAGATATCCCACGAAAGTTTCCAGCGGTGTTTCATTAATCATGGCCGCGTGGAACTCGATGATCTCGTAGTCCGTGCGCCGGGCGAACACCGCCACCGCCAACGACGGCGCCATCAGTGACGCGATTGCCTCGCGGAACTTGCGAATCTCCTTCGGCGAGGACTCAATTGCATTGCGCGCCGCATCCGCCACCGGGGACGCCAGAATCTGTGGCACACCCTGGGCGGCCAGCTTGTCGATAGACGTGGAAATCAACACTACGCCTGCTATCCGACGGCGAATGCTTTCCTCGGCAGCCCGCACCATGTGCAGTGCAATCAAACCGCCTAGCGAATGCCCAACCACGATGAGTTTTCCGGTCGTGGCACGCTCGGCGATCACGGCCAGCGCATCGGCCGCAGCACCTTCGACCGTGCAGAGTGAAGCCGGAACCGCTCCGGTCTGGCCGTGGCCGCGCAGATCCATAGTCAACAGGCGTGCTTCCGGGTGCGACTTGCGCAGCGCGTTGAACTGCCGGTACCAGGACTCACCAGCCAGGGTGAAGCCGTGGACGAAGACGATGGTCACGGGTTCTTTGGCGGGTTCGCTAGGTTCAACCTCGTACCAGTGCACCGGAATATCGGTGGTGACAGCATCCGGCTTGTCGCTGGCCTTCCGCTCATCGTCCTTGGCCGCAATCTCGGCTGCGACCGGTGCGGTCTTGATATGCACCACGCCGGTTGACGTGAGGTCGGTTAGGCCCGGTTCACGGGTCTGCGAATGCAGCGCGCCGTGCTCCAGCGCCAGTCGCCGGCGTCCCGATTTGGTCAGGCGCAGAGCAGCGCTGCGGGCGAAAGCTGGAGCCTTGGCTGCTGTGTCGCCAACTCGGGTTGCGGCCTCCTGGACGTCGTCAAGCGCCTTGTGCGTCAGTGTGCGGAAGTCCATCGGTACCCCCTAGCTGAGCGCGAGTGCGAGTGCCGTGATGACGGACCAGGCAAGCATCATCT
The DNA here is from genome assembly GCF_001812455.1 of Corynebacterium sp. HMSC076C10. Lineage (NCBI taxonomy): Bacteria > Bacillati > Actinomycetota > Actinomycetes > Mycobacteriales > Corynebacteriaceae > Corynebacterium > Corynebacterium sp. HMSC076C10. Next base: position 13,621 of record NZ_KV809134.1, on the reverse strand, counting down.
TGCCGGTAAGCCCCAGTACCGGGATGAGCTCCTTTCCCTTTCTATGCGTGCGGATTGGCTCGGAGGCCTTTACCCACAGCGGCACGATGAGCAGACCCACCAGCGCCCATGGGCGCCAGAAAGCGATAAAGATGCTGGCCAGCGCGGGCATGAGGGAGAGAATCTGCCAGACGATGCGGGTGCGGAAGTCGCCCAGGCGAACTGCCAACGTGATCTTGCCGGTGGCGGCGTCGGTGGGGATGTCGCGCAAGTTGTTCGCCAGGTTCACGGCAGAAGACACCGAACCAATACCAATTGCGCAGGCCAGGCCGACCCAAGACAGCGAGCCGGTCTGGGTGAATTCCGTGCCGAGCACCGCGACGAGACCGAAGAAGACGAAGACCGAGACCTCGCCAAGTCCGCGATAACCGTAGGGATTTTTACCGCCGGTGTAGAACCACGCAGCCGCGATGCACAGTGCACCGACCAGAATGAGCCACCACGCGCTCATCAGGGACAGCGCCACACCGGCAAGACCGGCGACACCAAAGGAACCGAACGCCGCGTACTTCACAACCTTCGGCTCGACCAGACCAGAACCCGTCAGGCGCAGCGGGCCCGAGCGGTCATCGTCAGTGCCGCGGATGCCATCGGAGTAGTCGTTGGCGAAGTTCACGCCCACAATCAACGCCCACGCGACAACCAGCGCGAGCACCGCACGTCCCCAGATAATCGGCGCGTGCGTCGATGCCGCTCCGACACCGACGATGACCGGCGCAAACGCATTCGCCCAGGTATGGGGGCGCGCGCCTTCCAGCCAATCGCTTAACGACGCCGTTGCAGGACTCTTTGGTGCTTCAGACATGAATTAATAATAGGACGTGACACCAAATGCCTTGAACTAATGCGTGTCTGAATGAGCTAAAAGAGCGCCGCGACTTTCTTCCGGTCGACCTTGCCCGGACCAATCAGTGGCAGAGCCTCCACACGACGCAGGTCCTTCGGAATCATCCAGTGATTGATTCGCCCGGCGTCTTCAGCATCGCCGAGGCCGTCCATAATATCGCCGAGCTCAGCCGTGCCTTCATACGCTGCGACGATAGCGTGGCCGAGCCGTGGGTGTGGCACACCGACCACGCAGGCCCCCGTAACTCCATCGATGGCGAGCAGTTCACGTTCGAGGACTTCGGGGTGCAGCTTTAACCCGCCGGAGTCGATGATGGTGTCCAGGCGTCCCGTAATGACTAGTCGGCCATCGCGGATCTCACCCGCATCGGAGGTGGCGAACCAACCTGGTTTATGGAAAGCCTCGTGACTGGGCGCATTGCGGTAACCGTGTGCAATCATCGGTCCGCCCAGCCAAACGCGACCATTTTCGATGGCGACCTGTGCACCCTCGATGGGCTGCCCGTCATAGACGCAGCCGCCGGCTGTCTCGGAGGAACCATAGGTGGTCACGACGTTGATGCCCAGCTCTTCAGCGCGTGCTGCCACCTGCGGGTTCAAAGCTGCGCCGCCGACAAGTACGGCATCGAAGAGGCGCAGGGCTGCCGCACCAAAGGGTTCTTCCATGGCCTTGGCTAGCTGCATCGGAGCCAGCGAGGTGTAGGCGCGGTGGCCGGCGCCAGCGCCTGTGAGGGTCTCGGCGCCGTCGGCGAATGCGGCAACATCAAAACCGTCGGTCACATCCACACACACCGGATCCGTGCCAGCGAGCAGCGAACGAATGAGAACCTGCAGGCCAGCGATATGGTAGGCCGGCATCGCCAGCATCCACTGTCCTTCACCGCCGAGCCACTGATGTGTAGCGGTAGCAGAGGAGACCAAGTTATCCACCGTCAGCTGTGCACCCTTCGGTGTGCCGGTGGAACCGGAAGTGCCGACAACAAGCGCGATGGACTCATCAATCGGCTCACCTGCGCGTTGCGAGTTCCGCAAGATTGAGGCGCGCGTGCCGTCGTGAAGCGGAACGGGAAGAAGAGAGACCTCACCGTCCAGCGCGGCGCGGAGGTCGGGCAGGATGGCGGTCGGGTCGTGGGGATTGACGGAAAGCAGGCTGAGCGTACGCACAACCCAAACCATAGCCCGTGTTGTGCCGTAGTTTCTGGTGGCGAGGTCGGAACAATCGTGGCCTCGGGCGCGTTGCGCAGACCAAAGACAGTCATAGATAGAAAGGCGTAGAAGATGGGTTGGATTTTTGGCAGGTCCGCAGAGCTGGTGCCGGAAGATGAGGCGCTCAAGGGCGGCTCGCACCCGGTGTTGGAAAATCCGAAGCCGCATGCGGTGCTCGGCACGCCGATCACCGGCCCATGGGAGGAAGGCCAGGAGGTCGTCTACATCGGGATTGGCTGTTACTGGGGTGCTGAGAAGCTGTTTTGGGAAACACCGGGCGTGCTCAGCACGTCGGTCGGGTTCGCCGGTGGCGTGACGCCGAATCCCACCTACCGCGAGTCCTGCACCGGACGCACCAACCACACCGAGATTGTGGAGGTCGTCTACGACCCGGAGCAGATTAGCTTCGACCAGCTGATCGCCAAGGCCTTCGAGGCCCACGATCCCACGCAGGGCTACCGCCAGGGTAATGATGTCGGCACGCAGTACCGTTCCGCGATCTACACGACGACGCCCGAGCAAGCGCGCCGGGCACAGGAGATCGCCGATGCCTACGCGCCGAAGCTTGCCGACGCTGGCCTGGGGGCCATCACCACGGAGATTAAGCCACTCGCGGAGACCCCGGCAGGGGAGTACTACCGGGCTGAGGATGAGCATCAGCAGTACTTGTTTAAGAATCCGAACGGCTACTGCCCAGTGCATTCGACCGGCGTGGCCTGCGGAATTTAAAGGCGAAACTTCGTAGAACGCTTAATTGCGATTAGTAAAACTCACTGAGAAAAGTAAGGTGGTTATATCAATCAGATAGTCGAATAGGAGTGAACCCTTGTGGTGAAGCAAGTACTGCGCGTTGCATTTGCCTTCGTCGGCATTGTCGTCGGCGCGGGCTTTGCGACGGGTCAGGAAATCATGCAATACTTCGTCGCCTTTGGCATCAATGGTGTCTGGGGTGCCGTTCTCTCAGCGGTAATCATGAGCCTGATGGCGATGATCATTTTGCAGCTGGGAAGCTACTTTCAGGCCAGCGAGCACGGCGAAGTTTTCCGACGCGTATCGCATCCCATCTTTTCACGCGTACTGGACATCGGCGTGATTATCACGCTCTTCGCCACGGGGTTCGTCATGTTCGCCGGTGCCGGTGCCAACATGGAGCAGCAGTGGGGCATCCCCGTGTGGATTGGTGCCGTAATCATGGTGCTGGTGACCATCGCAGCCGGTTTCCTCGATGTTGACCGAGTGACCACCGTGATTGGTTCCATCACACCGTTTATCGTCGGCTTTATCCTGCTGGCCAGTGTTTATACGCTGGCGTTCACCGATGCCACCCCAGCCGCGGAGCAGGCAGCTGCCGTTGCGGAAGTCCCGACCACTCTGCCGAACTGGGTTGTCGCCGCAGTGAACTATGTCGGCTTTAACCTGATGGTTGCGGTTTCCATGGCGATTGTTATTGGCGGTAGCCTGTTCAATCCCCGCGCCGCTGGAGCCGGTGGGTTTACCGGTGGTTTGATCTACTCCGCGATGTTGCTGATTACAACCATCACGCTGTTCCACACTGTTGGTACTGTCGCCACCGATGCCGTGCCAATGCTCACCGTCATTAATCGACTGCACCCGTGGCTGGGCCAGGCCATGGCCGTGGTAATCCTTGGCATGATCTTCAACACGGCACTTGGCATGTTCTACGCACTGGGGCGTCGTGTCACCGCAAATCACCCGGAAAAATTCAAGATTGTCTACGTCGCGCTGGTCTTGCTCGGTTTCGCCTTGAGCTTCATGGGCTTCCAGAACCTAATCGGTTGGGTCTACCCAATCCTGGGCTACATCGGTCTGCTGCTCATTACTGTCATGCTTGTTGCCTGGTTGCGCGGCCGCGAGCGCATCAGTGAAGAGACTTCCCGCCGCAAGCGCATCTTCCGCCTGGTCCGCCGTGGCCGGAACAAGGAGGCCCGCGAGGAGATTGAAGACTCCAACCTCAGTGTCGAAGAGGTCCGCGAGGCGATCGAGGAGTAGGTGGGCTGCTCGTAGCGCCGCCGTCAGTCTTGGGATCGGATCGCTTTCAATGATGTCGCCCGAGCCCAAGCCACGAACGCCGCCATCACAATGGCGGACACGAGAACCATCACTGGCCACCGATCGGGGTAATCACGGACTACCCAAGTCCATCCCCATTCCGAGGTCCACCACAACGGTGAGGCGCTGAGGACATCACCGCCAACCATCACCGCCCAACCGCCGAGCGCGACCGAGACAAAGATTGCGGCCGCCACACTGCGACGCGCAATCAAACCGGTCACGGCCACAATCATCGCGGCCACAAGAGGCGCGATGACCGCCTGGTACGGCCAGGGGTTAATGCCGGTCTGGCTATTGGTCTCGCCGCCTGCACCACTGATAACCACCGCAACCACGAGCACCGGTACGAGAAACGCCATATCCAAGGCAAACAGTCGGAGCGTGATGCTGCGTCGCGCACGCCGATACATCAGTGCTGGCCAGGCATCGGCTTGCGAAGTCCATGTCATGATGGCCACCACGGTTGCAGCCGTCGGCACGCAGACGAAACTCAGCAGCCCCAGCGCATACTCCGGGTTCCACACCACACGCACGACCGCAAGGCCGGCAAGCATCAGCGCTGCGAGGCTCCACCAGGTGCGCCAGGGAAGGGTCGCGCTCATGCCATGGCTTAACGACGAAGTGCTGCGTTCCCGGCCCGTCGGCAAGCTGAGAGATTTTCCGTGCGCAAGCAATGCGATGGCAAATAGACCTAGCCCGAGGAGTAAATGCAGCAACGCGGGCGGCAGGATGGCGATGTTCCAGATCTCGCTGTCGGCGGGAGCCGAGATGGAATTAGCCTGCACTCCGTGGATAGGTAACGTTGGGCGGATTGCCCAGGTCCACGGGAGAACTTTCCAGTTTGGGCTCATGGCGTCCAGTGTTCCTGCGATGGCCCAAGCGATGGAAGCGAGCGGAGCGAGGAAGAGAGCTGCGCGTGGCACAAGGCGCCATAGGGCAAGGCCGAATGTCCAGAAGACGAAGAATGACAACGTGCTAAAGAGCGTGAATTGCGATGCGGTGCTCACGCTCCGGGCAAGGAGTGCAGCCATCAATGCGTGACCGAGGGCCGCGGAGGCAATGACAGTGGCTGCGCGGGCAAGGAGCACTCGAGTGCCCGAGATATTGCGCCAGATTAGGCCGCCTTGGCGGAGTTTTTCTTCACGGTTTTGGCCAATGACGGACGTAATAGCAGCCAGGGGAGGAAGCAGGATAAGCGAGTAGATGTGGGCGCTCGCCATGGCGGTGGCGTCAACGCCTCTAGAAAAGACCATGCTGACCAGAGCGATTGCCACCATGATGATGGGAAGAAACATGGTGAGTGACCACTTCGCCCGCAGTAGCTCGGCGCGGAAGTAGCGGCGAGTAGGAACGGTGCGCGTGTTAAGAGTGCGCGTGTGCGGTTGAGTGCTCATCGGGCAACACCTACTGCGGTGAAGAAAGCTTGCTCGAGGGATTGACCAGAGGCCGCAAAGTCAGTCAGCGGGCCTTCGTAGACCAGTCGGCCACCGGCGAGGACACCAAGGTGGTCAACGCTCTTTTCGACTTCTCCGAGTTGATGGGAGGACACCACGACGGCCTTGCCACTAGCGGCAAGATTTCGCAACAAGGTGCGCAGGCCCACGATAGCTTCGGGGTCGAGGCCGTTGGTGGGCTCGTCGAGAAGCACAATGTCGGGGTCGGTGAGCAGCGCCATCGCCAGGGAAAGACGAACCTTCATGCCGGTGGAGAATGCACGGGCACGCTTGTTACCAGCATGAAGCCCGACTAAGTCGAGGACTTCGGCGATACGGCTCTTGTCCGTGCCGGTCAGATGTGCGTGCACTTTGAGATTGTCGGTGGCTGAGAGCTGTGGGTAGAACGCCGGGCCATTGATGGAGGCGCCGATGCGGTCCAGATCGACAACGGACCACGGGTGTCCCGCGATGCTGATTTCACCGGAGTAGGGAATTAGCCCAAGCACCGTGCTCATCAGCGTGGATTTACCTGCGCCGTTGAGTCCCAATAGCCCGTAGACCTCGCCGGCGCGGACGTTCATATCGAGGCCGTTCAGGACAGGTTCGTTCTTGCCGTAGGAGACAGTGATGCCGCGCAGCTGAAGGAGGGGAGCGGCGGCATCTGCGGAAGGGCCTGAGGTAGGGGTTGGTGCGTTCATGCCTTAAGTAATAGGCATGGCTGGTTCGGTTCGCGCCCTCCCTGAGGATGAGGTGGCGGAAATATCCTCCCTAGGGAGGAGACGATAGCGAGGATGACGGTACCAGCGAGGAGAAGCTACAGCAGCCCGTTTTTCGCAGCCCAAATGACAAGATCCACGCGACTGCGTGAGCCCGTCTTGGTCAACAGGGATTTCACATGGGTTTTCACTGTCGTTGTAGCGACAACCAACCTGCGAGCAATTTCGTCATTGGAAAGCCCTTGGCAGACGAGGTTCAAAATCTCCTGTTCGCGGGGTGTGAATTGGGTTCCTGTGTGAGTGGGGTCTGAGTCAGCGCCATGTGTCGAGAACGCTCTCGCTGGCTGTCCTGAGTGCGGTGCGCGCGGTGAAACATGCCGCAACACCATCGGCGTCACCTTCGGATCGATGACTCCTTCACCACGGTGGATACGCATGATGGCCGAAAGCAGCTCACGGGGATTGGAGTCTTTGAGCAAAAAGCCTGCGGCCCCAGCTTCTAAAGCGCCGAGCACCAGGTTTTCTTCGCGGAAAGTGGTCAGCACCAGGACTTTCGGAGTGGAAGCGCGAGCCGCACCTCCGGACGGCACGCCTCGCACAATCTGCCGTGTGGCCTCGATACCGTCCATCACGGGCATTCGAATGTCCATGACGACCACATCCGCACCGGAGGCACGACGCACAGCCTCGGCGCCGTCGCCCACGGCACCAATGACTTTCATCTGCGGGTGGGCATCAATAAGCTGCGCGAAAGACTGTCGAATCAGAGCCTGATCTTCAGCCACTAGTACTCGAATTACACCCATTGCTCGTCTTTCTCGACAGAATCGCCAGTCAGCCTTGCTTCGGTCGAACTGCTTACAGCCGAATACTGACGCGGAACATGCCGTCGCTTTCACCATAAGTCATCTCGCCACCGAGCTGAGCCACGCGTTCATTCAGACCAATCAGGCCAGCGCCAGCTCGCTTCTTGGGGTCCAAGGTGTCGCTTTCAGCCCTGTTTGCGGTCACCAAATGAACCCGCGCCGGGCTGTCATCAGCGTCGGCAGGTGGATCGATTACCAGTGCCAGCTGACCATTACCCGATGAGTGCTTGGCCATATTCGCGGCCAACTCCGTCACTGCCCGCACCAGAGTCAGTCGCTTCGCGAGTGGTCAATCCGCCAGGTCTCCATAAGACTCCGGCAGAGTCACCGAAACATCGCGACCCGGCGGACAAACAGCCGCAACTAGACGTGGAATCTCATTCGGGTCAGCGCTATTCTCACCGCCTTCACGTAGTGCATCGACAAGCGCATGCACATCCCGCAACGATTGTTCTGCGGTCTGGGCAATACCTTCCAGCGTGGTCTTTTCAGCGGCGGATTTCGCTCGGGAGTCATCCATCTCCGCCAGGTACAGCGCGGTTTGGGCCTGAACCTTGATAGAGGTGAGTCCGTGCCCCACGACGTCGTGAAGCTCCCGGGACAACTCCAGTTTGTTGCGCGCCACGACGTTTTCCAACTCCGCGGCATGTTCCTCGGCGTTGATTCGGAGCCACAGGGGCACTGCGTACGCGCTCGCCGTAATGAGCACCGCCGGTAGTCCGAAGACCAAGAGTCGTTCCGGGGTAAAGCCGAAGGCAGGAACTGCCGGGTTGAGGAAGCTGCCAATCAACCCTAAAAACAGCCCAACGATGCCCCAGGTGCGATTCGGTTCCCACCTGGTCACAGCCCATAGAGATAGTGGGGCAGCAACAATAATGGGGTCTAGCCCAAGGTTCACTGGGGATAGCCACACCAGCAAGGCGAGACCCGCTAGGGCACTGTACGTAACCACAAACGATGCGCGCACTGCTTTACGACGAAACGCTGCGGCTGCGGCAATCATCGCGGACAGAATCACATTGGTGACATATGTGAAGCTCGGGCCATAAGTAAGTAGCGGCGTCATGCTCAACCAGCAGCACAGCAGGAAAGCAGCCGCAATAGCGAGATCGGCAGCTGGGAACGAGCCGACAAAGAAACGCACCCGGCTGTGCCAGTCGAGTGGGGCAGGGGTCTGCGCGGTGGCAGGCTGTGCGTGCATGGAGGAAGCGGTGCGCTGCATGTGTCTAGGCTAGCGGTCGGTGGCTTGCGCGGTTTAGTGTGAGTTTTCCACTTGCCGGAATGTGATGTTGATGCGGCCCTCTTTAAGCCCGCAGGCCTCCGGCAAAGTGCCCGGACGAGTCTTGGGCACACCATGAAACGCAAGCCGCTTGGGACCACCAAACACAATCACATCTCCGCTGGCGAGAGTCACGTCATCCCAGGGCTTATTGCGGTTCTCCGTGCCTCCAATGCGGAACAGAGCCTCATCGCCGATAGAGAGCGACACAATCGGGGCAGGGGAGTTTTCGTTTCGGTCCTGGTGCATCCCCATGGTGGCCCCGGGTGGGTAGTAGTTGACCAACGCCATGTCGGGCCGAAAAGTGGAGGGCCACTGGTTGAGGGATTCGTCGTAAAGCGCGGCGGCACGAAGTGCTTCGGTGGCGAGCTGTAGCAGATTGTCAGGCACGGGCGGGACGCGAACGCCGCCTGCGTGCGTGACGTAGCGGTAGGGATTGGTGGCCCACATGCGGCCGAGATGCAGCATAAAGACCTGCATCTGACCACTTTTGAGCTGCGGGCGAGTCATGGCCAGCGGCGTTCCGGACAGACTGCGCGCGATGTCGCGGAGTTGCGTGATGATGTCCGACTGCTGGTCCAGCGTAAGCCACCCCGGCAAATGAACAACTCCCGGCGTGATGCGGGCATCGTCGCGCGGGAGTTGATCAAAGAGCATAGGTCTAGTTTGCCTGCTAACCCGCGATGATTGCGTTAACCGGGCGGGACAGGAACTGCGGACCAATCTTGCCCAGGTAGCGCAGGATAAAGTCCGCTGCCGACACCGAGTAGAAGTGACGCTGGCGCTCAATGAAGTTCTGCGGGTGCGTTGCCTTCCACACAGCATCAGCGACCTGGTCCGGCGTGATACGCACGCCAAGACGACGGGTGGAACCAGCAGAAACGTCCGCCAGCTTGGTCTTCGCCCACAGCGGCATGATTGCGACGACGCGGATCTTGTCCTTGCGCCACTCCAGATCCAGAGCCTGCGTCAGACCAGAGACGTAGAACTTCGACGCGGAGTACGGCGCGATGTGCGGCTGGCCGTAGATGCCCGAAGCCGAACCCATGTTGACCAGGTGAGACCCCTTAGTGCGCTTCAGGTACGGGTGCGCCGCCTTCGCGCCCAGAGTCAGACCGGTGCAGTTGATGTCCACCTGCGCGCGGATAATCTCCGGTGACTGGTCAGTGATATCGCCATCGCCGATGATGCCCGCGTTATTGTCCAGCACCGTCAGCTTGCCGCCGGTGTGGGAGGTGAAGTCCGCAAGCGCGTCCTCCCACTGCTTAAAGTCCGTCACGTCCAGCTTGCCGACGATTACCTCCGGGCGCTCAGCCTTGAGCTTCGCCAGGGCATCCTCATTGATGTCGTAGACGCCGACGGTCCAGCCTGCAGCCAGGAACTTCTCGGCCACCGCGCGGCCGATGCCCTGCGCGCCGCCGGAGATGAAAATGGACGGGGAATCAGAAGTGGCCATGGTGTCTCAATCCTGCCTTTTCTTGCTGTTTTTATAAGTGGATAAATGTTATTTGCCAGCTTAGGTGAGTATTTGTTGTTTAACCGCGGATTAGAGGAAACGCGCCCTGATTACAAACGCGCCCTCTACACTGGCCACCATGAAACCCCTGAACATCCCACCAGGTCCCGGCATCCCAAAGGGCCTCGTCATCCCCGCGGCGGAGCTCACTGAACGCTTCGCGCGCTCCGGTGGGCCGGGCGGTCAGGGTGTTAACACCACCGACTCCAAGGTGCAGCTATCGGTGGATATCGCCGAGCTCAGCGTGCTGTCCGATGTCCACCGCCGCCGCGCTCTCCAGAACCTCAGCCACCGACTCGATGGCACCACCCTGACCGTGTCCGTCACCACGCAGCGCTCCCAGGTGCGCAACCGCGCGGAAGCCAGGCGGCGCTTAGCGGAACTCATCCGAGAAGCTGTGCAGCCACCGCCTCCGAAGCGCCGGCGGACTCGACCGAGTCGGGCCTCGATTGCCCGTCGTAAAGCGCAGAAGCAACGGCGCTCCGAGCTCAAAGCCAGTAGGCGCCGACCCAGCGCCTACTAGGGAATATGGGATTTTCGCGCATCCGTTGCAATATAGATGGTATGAGCGAAAACCAGGCCCCTACTGAAAAGGCAGCTGAAACTGTCGCGGAGTTCAACCGCGTGCCCTCGATTCTGTCCATCCAGTCGCATGTGAGCTATGGCCACGTGGGCAACTCCGCTGCGGTCTTCCCGCTGCAGCGCGCAGGTTTTGAAGTGTGGCCGGTCCACACCGTCGATTTCTCCAACCACACCGGCTACGGCCAGTGGCGCGGCCCGATGATTCCGGCCACGGATGTGCGCGAGGTCATCAAGGGTATCGATGAGCTGGGCAAGCTTGACGACGTCGACGCGATTATCTCCGGCTACCAGGGCGGTAGCGATATTGCGGATGTCATCATCGAAGCCGTGGCGCTGGCCAAGCAGCGCAACCCGAAGGCCATTTACTCGTGTGACCCGGTGATGGGAAATGCCAAGAGTGGCTGCCACGTGTCGGATGACATTCCGCCGCTGCTGCGCGACAAGGTCGTGCCGGTGGCAGATGTGATTACGCCAAACCAGTTCGAGCTGGGATACCTGACGGGCCGCGAGGTCAGCGACCTGGAGTCCACCATTGCGGCAGCTCATGCTGCTCGTGAGATGGGTCCGGAGGCCGTGTTGGTGACCAGTGTGCTGCGTCCGGAGCGCAAGGAGGGCGAGATTGAGATGCTCGCCGTCAATGGTGCGGGCGCATGGCTGGTGGCGACGCCGTACCTGCCCCTGAAGCGCAACGGTTCCGGCGATGTCGCGGCTGCGCTGTTTGCAGGCAACCTGCTGCGCGGTCGCGGTATTTACGGTGACCTTTCGGTCGCGTTGGGTAACACAGCGGCCAGTATCTTTGAGCTGCTGAAGGTCACGCACGAGTCCGGCTCTGGCGAGCTGGAGCTCGTGCGCGTGCAGGAGGCCTACGTTCACCCGGAGCAGCGTTTTGAGGTTACGAAGGTTCAGTAGGGCTGGGGTGCAGTAGGGCTGGGGGTTCACGCCGCTAAGCCAGCCCTAGCAGTGTCCCAACAGGCCTAGTAATAGAACGGGAACTCGTCCCAGTTCGGGTCGCGCTTTTCCAGGAACGCTTCCTTGCCCTCGACGGCCTCGTCGGTCATGTACGCCAGGCGAGTAGCCTCACCCGCGAAGACTTGCTGACCCATTAGGCCGTCATCGGTCAGGTTGAAGGCGAACTTCAGCATGCGCTGCGCCGTCGGGGACTTACCGTTAATCATGCGACCCCACTCGACCGCGACATCTTCCAACTCAGCGTGGTCGGCGACCTCGTTGACGGCGCCCATGCGGTGCATGGTCTCAGCGTCGTAGGAGCGGCCGAGGAAGAAAATCTCGCGGGCAAACTTCTGGCCAACCTGCTTCGCCAGGTAAGCCGAGCCATAGCCGGCGTCGAAAGATCCCACGTCAGCGTCGGTCTGCTTAAATCGGGCCTCCTGGCGCGATGCGAGCGTCAGGTCACACACGACGTGCAGGGAGTGTCCGCCACCTGCGGCCCAGCCATTGACCACGGCAATGACAACCTTCGGCATAGTGCGAATTAGGCGCTGCACCTCCAGGATGTGCAGGCGGCCTCCCTCGACCTTGGCGCGCGCGGTATCGATGGTGGATGCGTCCGCGGTAGCGTCGTCATGCTCGTGGGACGTTGCGTACTGGTAGCCGGAACGACCGCGAATGCGCTGGTCGCCGCCCGAACAGAATGCCCAGCCACCGTCCTTGGTGCTCGGGCCGTTACCGGTCAGCAGCACTACGCCGACATCCGGGGTGCGGCGCGCGTGGTCGAGCGCGCGGTAGAGCTCATCGACGGTATGCGGGCGGAATGCGTTACGAACCTCCGGGCGATCAAACGCAATACGCACAATACCGTTCTCGCGGCCCTCGCCGACGTGCCGGTGGTAGGTGATGTCGGTCAAATCCTCAAAACCATCAACCGTCTTCCACTGCTCGGGGCGGAAAGGGTTATCGGTCGAGTACTTCGCGGTATCAGTCATGGCTTCCAGCATAAAGGTCTCTAGCATGAGGGGTATGTCTGTGTCCGCTGCGCCCAACATCCAGCTTCCGCCCATCGATGACATCCTCGACCGCGCCCACGTCGTCGCGCTGCCCATGGCAGTGAAATTCCGTGGCGTCACCACCCGCGAGGCACTCCTCATCGACGGCCCCGTCACCTGGGGCGAGTTCGCTCCCTTCCTGGAATACGAGGCGTCCGAGGCCGCCGCGTGGCTGCGCTCGGCCATCGAATGCGCATACGTCGGCCTGCCCATCCCGAAGCGCGAGTTTGTCGAGGTCAACGCCACCATCCCCGCCGTCACACCCGACCAGGTGCCGGAGGTCGTGGCGCGCTACCCCGGGTGCCGCACGTTTAAGGTCAAGGTCGCAGAGAGCGGCCAATCGCTTAACGACGACATCGAGCGCGTAGCCGCCGTCCGCACCGCGGTGGCCGAAGCTTATGGCTATGAACCTGTCGTGCGGGTCGATGCGAACCGTGGCTGGTCGGTGGAGCAGGCAATCCGCGCCGCTCATGAGTTGGGGCCGCTGGAGTACATGGAGCAGCCCGTTGCGACTGTCGCCGAGCTCCGCGCGGTCCGCGACGCAGTGGGGGAGTTTTGTCCGATTGCTGCCGATGAGTCGATTCGCAAGGCCGAGGATCCGTATTTGGTTGCGCGCGAACAGGCGGCGGACGTGGGCGTAATGAAGGTCGCGCCGCTTGGTGGACCACGCTGCTTGCTTCGGTTGGCCGAGGAGCTCGCGATGAAGGTGACGGTCGCCAGCGCCCTGGACACCGGTGTTGGCATGGCCGCCGGTTTGTTCACGGCGGCGGCCCTGCCTGCCACAGAGCTGCAGCCGGAGCCGAACGCGGCGGGTTTGGCCACGTCCTCGCTGTTTATCGAGGACGTCATCGAGCCCCGGCCACTTATCGATGGCCGACTGCCCGTCACCAACCCCGCTCCCGACCCTTCCCGCCTGGCCGAGCTCGCCGCGCCGGGCCCCCGCCGCGATTGGTGGTTCGACCGCCTCCGCGCGGCGTACGCCCATCTATAACGCCAAGAAAGTGACTAGGTTTATGACACTTTGAGCCCGGTAGGGTCAGGCGGTCATTGCATCATGGA